>NZ_JBIVGI010000011.1:0-207918 GCF_044748625.1 Kitasatospora sp. NPDC089913
CGCCCCCCACAAACCGGGCGGGCCTCCCCCCCCGCGGCCCGGGGGGGGCCACCCCCCCCGTCGGCCGGGCGTGGGGGGGGCCCCCCCCCGTCGCCCCGCCCCCCCCCACTTCATGGTGCTTCCCGGGGCCGGACCGATCAGGCGAGGTGGTCGAACTCGCCGGCCTTGACCGCGAGGAGGAGCGCACGGAGCTTCTCTGCGTCGAGGGCCAGGACGACACCCGGGTCGTCGGACTCTCTCAGATGACGAAGTCCCGGCCCACCGGTGGCGAGTTCAACGCAGCTGCCACCCTCGTTCGAGCCGCTGAACGATGACTTCTGCCAACGGATTTCTGACATCGGGCGCCCTTCACGTCTGGAGCAGGTAGAGAAGATGTCGGATGAGCCCGCACGAGTCGCGCGAAGACGAGAGCGCGAGGGGCGAACGGCCGGTGTCGACCGGAGGCAACGCGAGGTCGCTCAGCTGATTGAACGTCCTGCGGTACGTCACGATCGAGTGCCGGTCGCCAAGATACTCGACGCGGCTCGGGTGATCCACAACAACGGTGGAGAGATTCTCCGCCCCTGGGTCCAGCAACAGGAATTGGCCCGTATGCGGAGGCTTCTTCAACGCCGCGAACGGCAGGACCTGGATCGTCACATTGGGCAGCTCGGCCACCTCGAGCAGGTGCGCCAGCTGCGCCCTCATCACCGCGTCCCCGGGAAAGCGCAGGCGCAGAGCCGTTTCGTGAATGACGAATCGGAACTGCCGTCGCGGCAGATCGTTCAGGATGCGCTGCCGATTCATGCGGAACTCGATCTCGGCCTCCGCATCGAACCTCCGATCGCGGTAAGCGCCTTCGAAGATCGCCTCGGCATACGCGGGCAACTGCAAGAGACCGGGCAGGTAGAACGTTTCGTAGTTGTCGATCAGCGCCGCGCTGTCCTCCGTCTCGGCCAGGTCGAGCGTGAGCAACGGCACGCGATCGGCGAACTCCGACCACCAACCCTTGCCTGTTCGCCGCCCCATGTCCGCGAGCTTGGCCCGGTAGACAGGATCCTCACAACCGTAGGCGTCGAGCCAGATCCCCAGCCGTTCCTGATTGAGGCCGGTTCGTCCCGCCTCCGTGTGACTGACGGCCGGGCTTCTCATGCCCACCAGCGCGCCGGCCTCCGGAGCCGACAGGCCCGCCGCCATGCGAAGGCGCTGCAACTCCTCGCCGAAGCGGCGCTGCCGCTGACTGATCTCTCCCCTGAGCCCCACGGCGGTTCCTTCCCTCGCCCCACAGTGTTCCGCATCGGCTGGCGCCGTCACTACCTGCCAGGCGTCACCCACACGGGTCAACCTTGCCCTTTTGGTTGTAACAATATGACCCGTCGGCCTAGCCTCGGTGTTGCACCAGTCACATGACAGGGCGTCAGAGACGCCTTGCGTGCCAATGAATCAATCCTCCCCGCACTCCGGAGGTCGCCATGCGTGCCCATGTTCCGCCCGACTGGTCCGTCGTCCGTCACGAACTGCGCAAGCTCCTCACCTCGGCCGACTGGCCGCCGGACACCGTCCACACCGCCGAACTCGCCTTGCACGAGCTGTTCGTGAACGCCTGGAAGCATGCCGGGACCCCGGCTCCGCACGTCATCGTGTCCCTCTGCCCCCGCGTCCTGCGCGTCTCCGTGTGCGACGACAGTCCGGTGCTCCCCGAAGCCCACACCCCCGTCGATCTCTACGCCCTGTCCGGGAGGGGCCTTCACCTCGTCCAGGCGCTGACCGATCGCTTCGGTGCCACCAGCAACAAACACGGCAAGGTCGTCTGGTTCGAACTGGAGCCCGCCGCATGAGCCTCGAACCCCTGGCGCCCCACGACAGGATCCTCCGCACCTACACCGAGCCCGAGGTCTCCGCCCTCCTCCGCGAACTCCACGAGCGGGGCAGGCCCTTCGGCATCCAGTGGGGTTCCGCCGCCGTGAACGGCACCACCATCGACGGCCGCCTCCTCGTCGACTTCGGCGACACCTCCGTCGCCACTCTCCTCAACCTGCTCGCCCTGCTGCGCGAAAAGGGCGGGTCCCGGTGAACTTCCTCGTCGGCGCCGCCTTCGCCGTCCTCCTCGCCCTCGCCTTCGCCACCGTCGTCACGGGCGTCATCACCGCCCTGAAGGTGCACGGCGAGGACGAGGAGAACCGCCCCGACCACTGATCCGCTCCACTCATTGCAGCCTTGCTACTGCTCCGCCGCCACCGTGCGAGGCACCGCCGGGCCGCGGAAGGCCAGGGGGCGGCTCAGGACCAGGTTGGTCGTCGTACTCCCGAACTGCGCCAGCTCGTCGACGATCTCCTCCAGGTGCCCCATCGACGTGGTGGCGATCTTCAGCGAGTAGCAGTCGTCGCCGGTCGTCCGCAGGCACTCCAGGATCTCCGAACGCTCCTCCAGCAGCCGCCGCAGCGGCTCGTGCCGTGCCGCCGGCCCGGGGTACTTGAGGCGGACGACCGCCAGTACCGGGTACCCGGTCCGCTCCAGGTCCACCTCGGCCCGGTAGCCCGTGATCACCCCCGCCGTCTCCAGCCGCCGCACCCGCTCCGTCGTGGCCGACGCGCTCAGGTTCACCCTGCGCGCCAGCTCGGCGAACGCGATCCGCCCGTCCTCCTGGAGCTCGGCCAGGATCGCCCAGTCCGTCGCGTCAAGAATCTCGGTCATGTGCCCAGATTGCCGGTGATTCCACGGCCGATCAACCCCTGAACCGGTGGATGCCTCTTCAGTCAACCCGCCTTCCGTACCTAGGCTTTCGGGCGTGAAGATCGGAGTCAACGTCCCCAACTTCGGCCCCGGCACCGACCCGGCGGCCCTGCTCACCTGGGCCCGGACCGTCGAGGGCCTGGGCTTCGACCTGCTGATGGTCTCGGACCACGTCGCCATCACCCCCGACGTCGCCGTGCGCTACCCCGCCCCGTTCTACGAACCGTTCACCACCCTCGCCTGGCTCGCCGCCCACACCGACCGGGTCCGGCTCGGCACCACCGTCCTCATCGCCCCCTACCGCCACCCGCTCCTCACCGCCCGGACGGCCGCCAACCTCGACGCGCTGAGCGGTCACCGCCTCGTGCTCGGCGTCGGAATCGGCTGGGCGCGGCAGGAGTTCGCCGCCCTCGGCGTTCCCTTCGAGCAGCGCGGCCGCCTCACCGACGAGCACCTGCGCCGCCTGCGCGCCGCCTGGGCGGACAGCGCCGACTACGGCACCCGCCGCATCCCGCTCTGGGTCGGCGGCAACAGCGACGCGGGCCTGCGCCGTGCCGTCCGCCTCGGCGACGCCTGGCACCCGCTGCGGCCCACCACACCGTGGCTGTGCGAGGCCGCGCATCGGCTGCGGGCGTACGCGGACGAACACGACCTGCCTGCACCGGCGTTCGCGCCCCGGATCGCCCTCAGGCTCACGCCCGCACCGGTCGCCGGACCGCAGCGGCTCGCGGGCGAGGGCAGCATCGAGCAGATCTCCGCCGACCTCGCCCGGCTCCGGCTGCTGGGCGCCGACACCCTCGTCCTCGACCCCTACCACGGCGACCCGGAGCAGACCCGCGACCCGGCACCGGCGCGGGAGGCCCTCGCCGCCGTCGCAGACCTGCTGCACCTCGCACCGACCCGAACGGAACAGCCCTCATGACGCTCACCGCCGCCGACCACGCCCTGCTCCGCCGCGCCATCGCCCTCGCCGTCGAAGCCCGCACCCACGGCGACCCGCCGTTCGGCTCGCTGCTGGCCGCCCCGGACGGCACCGTGCTGGCCGAGGAGCGCAACACCACGCGCACCGACCGGGACCTCACCGCGCACCCCGAACTGAAGCTCGCCCGCTGGGCCGGACGGGAGCTGGACCTCGCCACGGCCTCCCGGACGACCCTCTACACCAGTTGCGAGCCCTGCCCGATGTGCGCGGCCGCGCTCCGGCAGGCCGGCCTCGGCCGGGTCGTGTTCGCGCTCTCCGGCGAGCAGTTGCTGGGGATCCGGCCGGGGAGCGGCCTCCCGCCCGTACCGCAGGAGGGCCCGGCACTGTTCGAGGAGGTCCGGGCCGCCGTCGAGCCGTACTACCGCTGAACCTGGCGGGTCCGGGGCACTTTGCAAAGCCCTCCCGGGCTTTGCAAAGTGTGGAAACACTTTGCAAAGTGCACTTTGCAAAGTGCGGGGCAGGAAGTGCCGGGAGGGGAAGGGCGAGGCGAAGCGGGAGAGGCGAAGCGGGAGAGGCGAAGCGGGAAGGGCGAAGCGGGAAGGGCAGCAGCCGCACGCGCGACCCCCGGGCGGGTTGCCCCTGCCCCAGGGGCAGGGGCAAGAGTTGGCTCCGTGCACGAGGACTTGATCACCATCGGGGAACTCTCCACCCGCACCAGGCTCAGCCCCAAGGCGCTGCGCCTGTACGGGGACCGGGGGCTGCTGGCGCCGACCCGGGTCGACCCGCACACCGGGATCCGCCGCTACGGCCTCGCCCAGGCCGAACGGGCGCGCCGGATCGCGCTGTTGCGCGCCGTCGGCATGCCGCTGGCCCGGATCGCGGCTGTGCTCGACGCGGACGGCGACGAGCCGCCCCGGCTGCTCGACGCCTACTGGCGCGAGCAGGAGTCCGCGCACACGGCCCGCCGGGAGGCGGTGGGCTACGCCCGGGCAGTGCTGACCGGAAGGGGTTCCACCATGTACCGGATCGCGGAGCGCGAGGTGCCGGAGCAGAAGGTGCTGTGCCCGCGCCGCCGTGTGACGGCCGCCGGACTCGTCGGCTTCATCGGCGAGGCCGGCGAGTCACTGCTCGCCCACCTCGAGTCGACGGACGCATGCCTGTCCGGACCGATCTTCGCCGTCTTCCACGGCCACGTGGACGAGGACTCCGACGGCCCGGTCGAAGTGTGCGCGCCGACGCTGAACACCGTCGAGCCGGTAGGCCGGATCGCCGTGAGGATCCACCCGGCGCACCGCGAGGCGTACACAGAACTGACGGCCGCAAAAAGGGACTTCGCGGCGATGGCGGCCGTCCACGACGCGGTCGGCGCCTGGGTCGCCGAGCGGGGGTACGAGCGCTGCGGCGGCAACCGGGAGGTGTACTACCCGAACTTCATGACCGCCGGACCGAACGATCACGTCTCGGACGTCACCGTCCCGTTCCGTCCGCGCGGGTAGCCGAGACGCGCCGGTTCCCCTTCCCCGCCCCCGTCAATCTCCGGGGCGCCCCTGAGCGGAACCCCGAGAGCGACTACTGCCCAACGGCGACGCAGGTCAGGGACAGGATCGGCTTCCGGGCGGAGGAATCGGGCGGCCCGAGGACGGAGCATGGAGGTACGCCAGCCGGAGGGACCGGTCACCGGCGCCACCAGAGCAACGGAGTTCACCATGAGCCGCCTCGCCCGCCCCCGCCACAACCGCGTCATCGCCGGCGTCTGCGCCGGGATCGCGGAGCGCTTCGGACTCACCCCGTGGACCGTCCGGATCATCTTCCTGGTGTCCTGCCTGCTGCCCGGCCCGCAGTTCCTGATCTACCTGGCGCTCTGGCTGTTGCTCCCCCAGGAGGCGTGACACCGTGGCCCGGCACCCCCGGGCCCCGGTGCACCTCACCGGGGCCCGGAAAGCACCCGGGGCCCGGAAAGCACCGGGGCAAGCACGGAACGGCCGAAGGGGCCGCCCACTCCTCGACGGGAGTGGGCGGCCCCTTCGGCCGTTCGGAGCCTTGCGGCAGGATCAGCCGCCGAGGCCCGGAAGCATGCCGGTGAGCCCGCCGATCGGGGTCTTGTCGAGGCCCGGAACGCTCGGCACACCGGCCCGGTTGGCGGTGGCCGGAGCGGCGGCCTGGCCCGCGCTGGGCGCGAGGGTGCCGAGGGTGCCGCTGACCTTGTCGGCGACCGGCAGCTTGCCCGCCGCGTCGGTGACGGCGCCGGTGGCCGCCGGGTTGGTCAGCAGGGAGGTCGGGAGCCCGAGGCCACCGGTGGCGGCCGCAGGGGCGGCGGACGCGGCGCCGGCGCCGACCGCGGCGATGGCGATGCCGAGCGCGGCGGTGCCGGCGGCCTTGAGAGTGGCCTGCTTCATCTGGTTAGTCCCCTTGGGTCCTCGTCGGTGGCCGACCCGCGCGACTGGCGCAACGGGGGCCCGTCCACCACAGCCGGTCAGCAATGACTGGCACACCGTAGTGATTGGATCGCACGAGGATCAACGGCGGTTCACCCACTCGAGGGAGTAGTCGGATGAACGCCAATTTCCTTGGCGGAAAAGGTCGTTCATCCGACCACCGAGCGACGACTCAGGCGCCGTTGCTGAACAGCCACTCGGCCTTGAGCTCGGCGTAGCCCGGCTTGATCACGTCGTTGATCATCGCGAGCCGCTCGTCGAACGGCAGGAACGCCGACTTCATCGCGTTCACGGTGAACCACTCCATGTCGCCCAGCGTGTAGCCGAAGGCCTCCACCAGGTGCTCGAACTCGCGGCTCATGCTGGTGCCGCTCATGAGCCGGTTGTCGGTGTTCACGGTGACCCGGAACTTCAGCCGGCTGAGCAGCCCGATCGGGTGCTCGGCGTACGAGGCGGCGGCGGCCGTCTGGAGGTTGGAGGTGGGGCACATCTCCAGCGGAATGCGCTTGTCGCGCACGTACGCGGCGAGGCGGCCCAGCTTGACGGTGCCGTCCTCCTCGACGGTGATGTCGTCGACGATCCGCACGCCGTGGCCGAGGCGGTCGGCGCCGCAGCACTGCAGGGCCTCCCAGATCGACGGCAGGCCGAAGGCCTCGCCCGCGTGGATGGTGAAGTGGTTGTTCTCGCCCTTGAGGTAGTCGAAGGCGGCCTGGTGGCGGGTGGGGGGGTAACCCGCCTCGGCACCGGCGATGTCGAAGCCGACGACGCCGCCCTCGCGGTGGCGGTTGGCGAGCTCGGCGATCTCCTGCGAGCGGGCGGCGTGCCGCATCGCGGTGATCAGGGTGCCGATCCGGATCCGGTGGCCGGCCGCGCGGGCGTTGGCCTCGCCGAGGCGGAAGCCCTCCTGGACGGCCTCGACGACCTCGTCGAGGGTCAGGCCGCGCTCCAGGTGCTGCTCGGGGGCGTAGCGGACCTCGGCGTAGACGACGCCGTCGGCGGCGAGATCCTCGGCGCAGTCGGCGGCGACCTTGATCAGCGCCTCACGGGTCTGCATCACGGCGCAGGTGTGGGCGAAGGTCTCCAGGTAGCGGACCAGCGAGCCGGAGTCCGCGGCCTCGCGGAACCACTCGCCGAGCTCCTTGGCGTCGGTGGTGGGGAGGCCCTCGTAGCCGACGGCGGCGGCCAGCTCGACCACGGTCTCGGGGCGCAGGCCGCCGTCGAGGTGGTCGTGCAGGAGCACCTTCGGGGCGCGGGCGATCTGGTCGGGGGTGGGAATCCGGGGGCCGGTGCCCGCGGTGGTGACGGGGATCTGCTTCTCCATTGCGGGAGTGTAGCTCCTACGCGCGTAGACAGGCCACCGTTCACAGGGCCGAATCGTCCAATGTCCACCGGGAATTCCACCGAACGGACGATTCGGGTCATCTGCCCGCAGGACACCCACCCGGACGGCCCGGCACCACCGCCCGACCGCCCAGCGCCCGACCGCCCGACCGCCCGACCGCCCACAGGCCACCGCCCCGACCCGCGCCCGACCCGCCCCGCCCCGCCCCGCTCAGTCGTGCGCCAGCAGCCGCCCGCGCCGCGACAGCACGAAGTCCCGGAACGCCGCCACCGGTGGGGTCACCGGCCGCCCCGGCGCCCAGGCCAGCCCGATCACCCGCCGGGTGCGCGGCGCCGTCACCTCCAGCTCCACCACCCCCGGCCGCGGCACCAGCGCCGGCGGCAGCAGTGCCACGCCCAGCCCCGCCGCGACCAGCCCGCGCAGGGTCTCCGTCTCCTCCCCCTCGAAGGCGAGCCGCGGCACGAACCCGGCCTCCGCGCAGAACCCGTCGGTGATCGCCCGCATCCCGTACCCGCGCTCCAGCCCGACGAACGGCTCCTCGGCCACCTCCGCCAGCCGGATCCGGCGCCGCCCGGCCAGCCGGTGGTCCGCCGGGACGGCCAGGTACAGCCGCTGCTCGTCCAGCCTGCGGGCCACCAGCGCCGGATCGTCGTCCGGCAGCGGCGAGACCAGGCAGAGGTCCAGCTCCCCCGCGCGCAGCCGGTCCAGCATCGCGCCCACGTAGTCCTGCACCAGCTGGAACCTGACCTGCGGGTACGCCCGCCGGAAGTCCCGCAGCAGGGCCGGCACGGTGTCCGTCCCCATGGTGTGCAGGAAGCCGAACGCCACCCGGCCGGTCTGCGGGTCGGCCTCCGCCCGCGCCGCCTCGGCGCCCCGCTCGATCTCGGCCAGTGCCCGTTCCACCGAGGCCAGCAGCAGCCGGCCCGCCCGGGTCAGCCGGACCGTGCGGCCCTGACGGGCCAGCAGGTCGACACCCAGTTCGGCCTCCAGCCGGGCCACCGCCCGGGACAGCGTGGGCTGCGGCACGCCCAGCAGCTCCGCCGCCCGCGTCACGTGCTCCAGCCGCGCTACGGCCGCGAACTGGGCGAGCCTCGGTGCCAGTTGGACGGCCGGGAGCCCGGGCCCCAGCTCCGCCGGAAGGGTCGGCTCGGTCACACCGGTCATCAGACTGCCCCGTCCCTCGTCCGTGAGCTGGACTCATGCGTCCAGGTATGGATTATTGCCCGATCATGCATTGGACGCATCAGTGCGGCGGTTCTACCTTCGACGTCATGCAGCCCTCCAGTACCGGGGCGTCCGTGGCCACCTCGGACGCCCTCGCCCGGCCGACCCCCCGCCCGGACGACCGCCACCGTCCGGACAGCCGACGCGCGGCCGGAATCCGTCCGGACGACCGCCACCGCCCCGGCCAGCGCTCCTTCCGCCGCGCCAACCTGGCCCTGTTCGCCGCCGGAATCGCGACCTTCGTCCTCCTCTACTCCACCCAGGGCCTGCTGCCGGTCCTCTCGGACGACCTCGGCCTCACCCCCGGGCAGGCCAGCTGGACGGCGTCCGTCGCCACCCTCGGTCTCGCCCTCGGCCTGCTCCCCGCGAGCGCGCTCTCCGACCGCTACGGCCGCACCGCCGTGATGACGGCCTCCACCCTGGCCGCCGCCGCCCTCGCCCTCGCCCTGCCGTTCGCGCCGGACCTCACCACCCTGGTCGTCCTGCGCGGCCTCCAGGGCGCCGCGCTCGCCGGACTGCCGGCCACCGCGATGGCCTACCTCGCCGAGGAGGTCCACCCCTCCGCGCTGGCCTCGGCGATGGGGCTGTACGTCGCGGGCAACAGCATCGGCGGCATGGGCGGACGGCTGGTCTCCGGCTGGGTCGCGGCCGGATTCGGCTGGCGCTGGGGGCTCGCGGCCTCCGCCGTCCTCGCCCTGCTGGCCGTGCTGGCGTTCCGGCTGCTGATCCCCGCCGCCCGGCACTTCACCCCGGCCCCGGTGGACCCCCGCGCCCTGGCCCGCACCGTCGGCCGCCACCTGCGCGACCCGCTGCTGCTGCGGTTGTACGCGCTGGGGCTGCTGTTCATGGCCGTCTTCGGCGCCGTCTACAACACGGTCGGCTACCGGCTGATCGCCGCGCCCTTCCACCTGCCGGAGTCCGTCGCCGCCTCGATCTTCGTGGTCTACCTGGTCGGCACCGCCACCTCGGCCGCGGCGGGACGCCTGGCCGGCCGGCTCGGCCGCCGCGGCGCGCTGTACGTCGCGATCGGCACCACCACGCTCGGGCTGCTGCTCTCCCTCGCCGACTCGCTGTTCCTGGCGCTGCTCGGACTGGTGCTGATCACCGCCGGCTTCTTCGCCGGGCACGCCACCGCCTCCTCGGCCGTCGGGCGCACCGCCACCGAGGGCCGCGCCCAGGCCTCCGCGCTCTATCTGATCGCCTACTACCTGGGCAACAGCCTCGGCGGCACGATCGGCGCCGACGCCTACCACGCGACCGGCTGGCCCGGCGCCGCCACCGTCGGTCTGACCGCGATGGCCCTGGCCGCGGGCGTCACCCTCTACGCCACCCACCGGGCCCACGCCGGCGCCCGCCGAACCGAAGGGCTGCCAAGCAGACTTTCGGCCCAGTAGACTTTCCTCATGGCAGACCTCAAGCGCCGCCGTCGCCCCCACCTTGTGTCCACGCCCGTGCGGAAGAAGGGCGTGGTCACCATCCCCCAGGAGATACGGGAACAGTTGGACCTTCAGGAGGGCGACCAACTCGTGGTCGCGGTGGAGGACGGCCGCATCGTCCTGACCCCGGCCTCCGTCGTCCCGGACGACCAGGCGTGGTTCTGGAGCCCGTCCTGGCAGGACAAGGAGAACGAGGTCGACGAGGCCCTCGCCCAGGGAGAGCGCGGCGAGGTCTTCCAGGACGGCGAGGGGTTCCTGCAGTCACTCGCCGATGAGGCGGGACTGGACCTGGGGGAGATCAAGCGCCGTGCCGACGTATGAGTCCCTGGCCCATTTCCTCCGGGACTGGAAAAACCTCACGCCGGACCAGAAGGCCGCGTTCCTGCTCTCGGTCGCCCAGTTCGTCACCGACCTCCGGACCGGACAAGGCTTCCGGCGCGGGCTGCGGGTCAAGAAGATGCAGGGCCACCCCGATATCTGGGAGCTGACCTGGGCACCCAACGGCAGGGCCACCTTCAGCTACGGCACCCCGGTCCAGGAGGGCGAGCCCCACATCGTGTGGCGCCGGATCGGCACCCACGACATCTTCGGTCGCCCCTGAGGGCCCGTTTCCGTTCGCACGCGGCGGATACCTGACACTCGCTGTCAGGTATCCGCCGTAGTTTCGGCCGCGTCCCGACCGGCACAGCGCGAGCAGAGGAACCACCATGGCCACCTTCGTCCTCATCCCCGGTGTCCTGCACGGCGGTTGGTGGTACCGGCCGATCACCGAGGGCCTGCGGGCCGCCGGACACGAGGTCCACCCGGTGACGCTGACCGGGGTGAGCGAGCGCGGCCACCTCAACACCCTGGCCGTCGACCTGGAGACGCACATCCAGGACGTGCTCGGCCTGCTGGAGGCCGAACGGATCACCGACGCCGTCCTCGTCCCGCACAGCTACGGCGGCATGGTCGCCTCCGGCGTCGCCGACCGGGCCCCGGAGCGGATCGCCGGGCTGGTGTACGCGGACGCGTTCGTGCCGCGCGACGGCGAGTCCGCGTACGACATCGTCAACGACGTCTGGAAGCGGCGCTACCTGGCCGGCGCCGCGGCGGGCGGCGGGCGCACCCTGGTCGGCCTGAACCCGGCCCTGGACCCGCGCGCCACGGTGCACCCGCTGGCGACCCTGCTCCAGCCGGTCCGGCTCTCCGGCGCCGCCGACGCCCTGGACGTCCCCCGGGTCTACCTGCACGCGGAGCGCTTCGAGGACACCCCGTTCCTCGACACCGTCGACCGTCTGCGCAACGACCCGGCCTGGACCGTCCACACCCTCCCGGTCGGCCACGACCTGGTCCGCGAGGCCCCGGAGGAGTTCCTGGAGTTCGCCCTCACCGCCGCCCCCGAGAAGGTCTCGCGTCGACCCGGGAACCTGTGACGCCGTCCTGAGGCCCGGCTCCTCCCACGGGGGGAGCCGGGCCTCAGGCGTTCTTCGGTTCTCCGGGCCGCTGCTACTGGTTGCGGTAGTAGCCGAAGAGGTCGGCGATCACGTCGGTGGTGCCGGCGTGGTTGGCGAGCTCGAACGTGCCCTCGGGGCTGACCGGGACGGTGGCGTGGTTGGAGACGTCCGTCCCGGGGGTGGCGTTGAGGTTGCTGGTGTCGGGCTTGGCCGTCCCGGTGGCCCACGCGGTGAGGTGGGTGGCACCGAGGGTGCCGGTCGCGGTCAGGTTGACCACCGCGGCGCTCGCGCCGGTGGGCACGCGCCAGACCCGCTGGCTGGTGAACGGCGCGAAGGTGACGTTGCCCCGCGAGTCCAGCAGGCGGGTCGGGGTGACCGGGGTGAACAGGCCCTTGCCGTCCGGGCTGTAGTAGCCGGAGACGTCCACCACGAGGTGGGAGCTCTCGGCGTTGGTGAACAGCTCGACGCTGCCGTCGGCGCCGAGCGGGACGACGACCTGGTTGGCGATGTTCCGGCCGGGGGCGGTGTTGAGGTTGGAGCCGGCCGCGGGGCGGGCCGTGCCGCCGGGATAGACGGCGACGAAGCCGGCCGAGGCGGACTCGGTGGCGGTGACGTTGAGCACCGCGGAGGTGGCGCCCGCCGGGACGCCGCCGGTGCCGGCGATCTGGAGGCGTCGGGGGGTGCCGCCGGTCAGCGGGGTGCCGTCGGAGCGGGTGTCGAGCAGCCGGGCCGGGGCGAGGGAGGTGAAGCGGTCCGGGGCGGCGGCCGTGAAGTAGCCGAGGACGTCGGCGACGGCGTGCACGGTGCCCGAGTTGTTGCGCACCACGACCTTGCCGTCCGGGCCGATCGGGACGGTCACCAGGTTGGCGACGTCCTGGCCGGGGCCGAAGTTCACGTTCGAGGTGGTCGGCCGGGCGGCGGCGGACGGGTAGACGTCCAGGTGGCTGTCGGCGGTGCCCTCGGTCGCGGTCAGGTTGAGCACGACGGCGGTGGCACCCGCGGGCACCAGGGTGGCGGAGCCGGGCTTGCGGACGTCCAGGTCGATGGTCTCGCCGGCGCCGAGCCGCGGGTAGCGGCTGCCGGCCTCACGGGTGTCCAGGACACGGGTCGGCGCGATCGCGGTGTAGCCGGCCGGGGTGTAGGCGACGCTGAACCACTTCTGGCGCGTCAGGGTGGCACCGAGCTCGTCGGTGGCCGTGAGCTTCACCGTGTAGTCGCCGGGCTTGGCGTACACGTGGCGCTCGACGGGGCGGTCGGGCCCGGAGGCCGTGGTGCCGTCGCCGAAGTCGTAGGAGTAGTCGGCGATCCGCGTCGGCATGACGGGGTTGGCGTCGATCCGGACGGCCAGCGGGTCGGAGTCGCTGTCCGGGGTCACCGTGAGGTCGGCCTTGAAGGAGCCGACGACCTCGTAGGCGCCGCGGTCGCGGAACGCCCCGCTCGGGCCGGCGTCGGGGGCGCCGGGGTGGTCGACCGGGCGGTGGCCGAACAGGTCGACGGCCGGGGTTCCGGGCACGTCGGGACCGGCGGAGTCGACCACGATGCCGGGCTGCCAGGTGTCGAGCAGGGCCGTCGGCACCGAGAACGGGAACTGGTCGAAGTCGAAGCTCATCGAGTACGGGTTCAGGTCGTGGGCGCCCTGGCCGGTCGCGGCCTTCAGCTGCGGGGCATCCAGGTAGTCGGTGCCGCCCCACTTGTAGACCGGGGTGTAACCGGGAGAGGGCGACTCGACGGTGTTGTGGTCGAGGACGGTGCCCTCGGTCGAGCCGGCCGAGACCTGGACGACGGACATGTCGGCGACGTTGTTGGTGATCGTCGCGTGGTGGGACGCGCCGGCCAGGTCGATCGCGGTCGACACGCTCCACTGGTAGCGCACGGTGTTGTGGGTGATGACCGTGTTCGGCGCGTCGGTCACCGACACGGCCGACCCGAAGGTGGAGCTGAAGTCGTTGCCGGCGATCACCGTCCCGGTCGCACCCGGACCGACCTTCACGCCGCCGTGGGGCAGGCTGACGAGCGAGCGCTCGACCCGGACGCCGTCGCTGGCACCGGTGATGCTCACGGCGGGCCGGAAGATGCCGCCGTTCGGCTGCTGGATCCAGTTGCCGGAGAGCTCGACCCGGCTGACGGCGTCGAGTTCGAAGTGGGTCAGGTTGAAGCCGGAGAACACGATGTCGTGCCGGCCGGACATCTTCACCGGCTGCTTCTGCGCACTGCTGATGACCGGGAAGGACTTCCGCTCGAGGAGACTGCCGCCCCCGCGGAAGGTGATCGGCCTGCCGGGCTCGCCGGAGCGCTTGACGACCAGGTCCTCGGCGTAGGTGCCCGGGGCGACCTCCACGGTCTGGCCCGGCAGCGCCTGGTCGGCGGCGGCCTGGACGGTGCAGAACGGCTGGGCCCGGGTGCCCGGACCGCTGTTCGTGCAGGCGCCGTCGGAGCCCTGGACGTACAGGACGGCGGCCGGTTCGGCCGCCGTCGCGGGCAGCGGCAGGCCCACCACGACGGAGACCACGGCGGCGCTCAGACCGGCCGTGTGACGGATGCGCACGGTGTACTTCTCCCCCAAGAATCGTCAAAGCCGCGACACCCGCGGCCGTTCCCGACCCTGGTGGGCCGTGCCCGACCCGATGGAGTGTCTGCGGAGCATTGGTGAGAATTATGGGGGTGGGGTCGGACGTCTCCGACCGTGGGGTGCGGTTGACCCGGGCGGCCGCCCGGGACGGGCGCGGCTGTCGTCGGCCGTCACTAGACTCCGGAACATGAGCATCGATCCTGCCGTGTACGCCCGGTTGCGCGAGATCGCCGATCAGCTGCCGCAGATTCCCGGGATAGGGAAGATCGAGATCGCGGACGGCGAGATCGTCATGATGATGTCGCCGGTGAGGAAGCACGAACTCGCCGTGCTCCGCATCGCCCGGCAGCTCAACGCCCAGGTACCGCTGACCCACCCCGGCCACGTCGCACATCCGGGCGCCGATCTGGAGGACGTCGGCCTGGGACGCCTTCGCAATCCCGACCTGATGGTGTTCTCCGAAAAGGCTTTGGAGAGCGACCAACCCGCGCTCCTGCCGCACGAGGTCCTGCTGGTCGTCGAGATCGTCTCGAAGTCCAACCCCGACAACGACTACCACGCCAAGGTCCGCGACTACGCGGCCATGGGCATCCCGCTCTACCTGCTCGTCGACCCGCGCAAGGGCACCGGCATCGTGCACGACGAGCCCGGCTACACCAGGCGCAAGGAGTTCGCCTTCGGTGACACGATCACCGTCGGCCCGTGGACCCTCGACACCGGCGGTCTGCTCACGTACGCCTGACCGGGCGTACGTGAGCAGACCGGCCGTCCGTCCGTCAGGCGATCCGGTCCAGCACGATCGGGTTCGGGGTGAACGCGGTACCGGCCGGGGAGACCTCGATGCCACCGGCGAGGGCCTCGATCGCGTACTCGAAGCGCTCCGGGGTGTCGGTGTGCAGGGTCAGCAGCGGCTGGCCGGCCACCACGGTGTCGCCCGGCTTGGCGTGCATCTCGACGCCGGCGCCGGCCTGCACCGGGTCCTCCTTGCGGGCGCGGCCGGCACCGAGGCGCCAGGCGCTGACACCCACGGCGTAGGCGTCCAGGGTGGTGAGCACACCGGAGGCCGGGGCCGGGATCACGTGCTGCTCGCGGGCGACCGGCAGCGGGGCGTCCACGTCGCCGCCCTGGGCGGCGATCATGCGGCGCCAGTGGTCCATCGCGGAGCCGTCCCGCAGCGCGTCGGCCGGGTCCTTGCCGTGCACGCCCGCGGCGGCGAGCATCTCGCGGGCCAGTGCCAGGGTCAGTTCGACGACGTCGGCGGGGCCGCCGCCGGCCAGCACCTCGACCGACTCGCGGACCTCCAGCGCGTTGCCCGCGGTGAGGCCGAGCGGCGTCGACATGTCGGTGAGCAGGGCCACCGTGTTGACGCCGGCGGTGGTGCCGAGGCCGACCATGGTGCGGGCCAGCTCGCGGGCGTCGTCGAGGTTCTTCATGAACGCGCCGGAGCCGACCTTGACGTCCAGGACGAGCGCGCCGGTGCCCTCGGCGATCTTCTTGGACATGATCGAGGAGGCGATCAGCGGGATCGCCTCGACGGTGCCGGTGACGTCGCGCAGGGCGTACAGCTTCTTGTCCGCCGGGGCGAGGCCGTCGCCGGCCGCGCAGATGACCGCGCCGGTGTCCCGCAGCACCTGGAGCATCTCCTCGTTGGAGAGCAGGGCGCGCCAGCCGGGGATGGACTCCAGCTTGTCGAGGGTGCCGCCGGTGTGGCCGAGGCCGCGGCCGGACAGCTGCGGCACCGCGGCGCCGCAGGCGGCGACCAGCGGGGCGAGCGGCAGGGTGATCTTGTCGCCGACGCCGCCGGTGGAGTGCTTGTCACTGGTGGGCTGCGCCAGCGAGGAGAAGTCCATCCGGACGCCGGAACGGATCATCGCGTCCGTCCAGCGGCTGATCTCGCCCGGGTTCATGCCGTTCAGCAGGATGGCCATGGCCAGCGCGGACATCTGCTCGTCGGCGACCTCCCCGCGGGTGTAGGCGTCGATGACCCAGTCGATCTGAGCATCGCTCAGCTCTCCGCGGTCGCGCTTGGTCCTGATGACGGAGATGGCGTCCATGGATGCTCCATTGCTCCAAGAGAGGTTCAACAAGAGGGGTTCAAGAAGGGAGATTCACGATGCGGGGTTCGACCGGCGGCGTTCGGGACGCGGGGCGGAAAAGGCGAAGAGTGTCGCGAGTCGACCCGGAAGGGCCCCACTCGCGACACTCTACGCGCGTAACAAACGGCAAGGCCAGAGCCGCGCCTACAGGCGCTCCGGCCCGAACGCGTCGGGCAGGACCTCACTCATCGGCCGCACCCCGGAGGGCAGCTCGACCAGCAGGTCCGGACCGCCGTGCTCGAACAGCAGCTGGCGGCAGCGGCCGCACGGCATCAGCAGTTCGCCCGCCCCGTCCACACAGGTGAACGCGGTCAGCCGGCCGCCGCCGGTCGCGTGCAGCATGGAGACCAGACCGCACTCGGCGCACAGCGCCAGACCGTACGAGGCGTTCTCCACGTTGCAGCCGGTGACCGTCCGGCCGTCGTCCACCAGGGCGGCGGCGCCGACCGGGAACTTGCTGTACGGCGCGTACGCGTGGCTCATCGCCTCGCGCGCCGCCGCCCGCAGCGCGTCCCAGTCGACCGCCGCGGCCGCTCCGGCCGCCTCGGCCGCGGGCGTCACTTGCCCTGGCCCTTGCGGTAGATCTGACCGTCCGCCTTCGGCGGGCGCAGCCGCTGGGAGGCCAGCGCGAGCACCACCAGGGTGATCACGTACGGCGTGGCGACGATCAGCGGACGCTGCACCTCGTCGGTGGTGAAGTACCAGGCGAACAGGCCGCCGGAGACCACCGCGGTGATCACGGCCGCGGTGTGCTTGCGGCGGTACAGGTGCCAGGCCGCCAGCAGCGCCATCGCGATGGCGACCACCAGGATCAGCGCGTGCACCGACTCGGGGTCGCGCAGCTGGAGGCTGTCGGTGAAGCCGAACAGGCCGGCGCCCATGGCGAGGCCGCCGGGCATCCAGTTGCCGAAGATCATCGCCGCGAGGCCGATGAAGCCGCGGCCGTTGGTCTGGCCGTCCTTGTAGAAGTGCGCCGCGACCAGCGAGAGGTACGAGCCGGCGAGGCCCGCGAAGGCGCCGGACATGATGACCGCGAGGTACTTGTACTTGTAGACGTTGACGCCCAGCGACTCGGCCGCGGTCGGGTTCTCGCCGCAGGAGCGCAGCCGCAGACCGAACACCGTGCGCCAGAGGGCGAAGTAGCTCGCCACGATCAGCGCGCCGGCCAGCAGCACGACCACCGAGATGTTGGTGACCAGGCCGCCGAGCACACCGGCGACGTCGGAGACCACGAACCAGTGGTGCGCCTCGATGTCCTTCAGCCCCGAGGAGAGGCCGGGGACGGTGATGTACGGCAGCGGATCGGCCGGCGGGGACTGGTTCGCGCCGGCGCCGACGGAGATGTAGTCCTTGTAGTAGATCCGGTTGACGTAGGCGCAGATGCCGGGGATCAGCAGGTTGACGCCGACGCCGGACACGATGTGGTCGACGCCGAAGGTCACCGTGATGACGGCGTGCAGCAGGCCGCCCAGCGCACCGCCGAGCATGCCGGCCACCAGGCCGAACCACGGGTTGACCAGGTAGCCGCCCCAGGCGCCGCAGAAGGTGCCGGCGACCATCATGCCTTCGAGGCCGATGTTGACCACGCCGGCCCGCTCGGACCAGAGACCGCCCAGACCGGCCATGCCGATCGGCACGGCGGCGCTGAGCGCGGCGGTGACCTGACCGGAGGAGGTCAGCGAGTGGTTGCCGGTGATGACGCCGACGACCGAGAAGAGGACCAGGGCGCCCGCGATCAGCAGCAGCACCACCGGCCAGGACATCTTGCGCTTCTTGGCGGGAGCACCCGGCGCCTTGGCGCGGGCAGCGGTGGCCGTGCTCATGCGGACACCTCCTTCTTCTCGGCGGCCGCGGCGGCCTGGGCGGCGAGCTCGGCGCCGACCTTCTGCTGCTGGCGCTTGAGGCCGTAGCGGCGCACCAGCTCGTAGGCGACGACGACACAGATGACGATGGTGCCCTGCATGACCGGGACGATCTCGAACGGGAAGCCGCCGTTCTGCGGCAGCGGCAGCTGCGAGCCGGTCGCGTCCAGGAACGCGAACAGCACCGCCGCGAAGGCCATGCCGATCGGGCTGTTGCGGCCGAGCAGGGCGACCGAGATGCCCAGGAAGCCGAGGCCGGCCTGGAAGCTCTGGCCGAAGTTGTAGGAGTTCTGCAGCAGCTCGGGCAGGCCGATCAGGCCGGCCAGCGCGCCGGAGACCACCATCGAGACGACGACCATGCGCTTGACGTTCACGCCGGACGCGGTGGCCGCGGTCTCCGAGCGGCCGGTGGCGCGCAGGTCGAAGCCGAAGCGGGTGCGGGTCAGGGTGAACTGGAAGGCGACGCCGACCAGGATCGCGATGAAGAGGAAGCCGTAGAGCGGGCCGCCGTCGGTGTTGATCGCGAAGAAGTGGCTGGACTCCGAGACCGGGGCGGTCTGGATCGAGTTGCTGGTGCCGCTCTTCTGCGGCGCGAAGATGCCGGGGACGAGCAGCAGGCCGACGATGGCCACCGCGATGGCGTTCAGCATGATGCTCGAGATGACCTCGCTGACGCCGCGGAAGACCTTCAGCAGACCGGCGATGCTCGCGTACAGACCGCCGACCAGCATGGCGGTGATCAGCAGCAGCGGGATCTGGATGAACGACGGCAGGTCGAGCTGGCTGCCGACGTAGGCCGTGAACAGCGCGGCGACCTTGTACTGACCCTCGACACCGATGTTGAAGAGGTTCATCCGGAAGCCGAAGGCGGCGGCCGCGGCGGCCAGGTAGTACGTGGTGGACCGGTTGAGGATGGCCACCTGGCCGTCCGACTTGGTCGCGTACGTGATCATCACGTTCCAGGCGTCGAACGGGTTCTTGCCCGAGGTCGCCAGCAGGACGGAACAGATCACGACGGACAGCAGCACGGCGAGCACCGGCGCTGCGAGGGCGAGGACGATCTTCTCGCCGTCGAACCGCTTCGCCCGCGCGGGCTGGGCGGCGGGGTTGGGACTGGTCATGTGGCTACTCCCCCGCCTGCTGGTCGTCGGCGGTGTCGGTGGGGGCGGTGTCGGTGGGGGCCGCGGACTGCGCGGCCTCGGTGCCCTCGGCCGCCAGGGCGTGCGCCTCGGCGACCGCCTCCGGCTCGGACTCGATGTGGCCCTGGGCGGCACCGGTCATCGCGGTGCCGAGGTCCTCGGCGGTCACGGTGGCCGGGTCGGCGTCGGCGACCAGCCGGCCGCGGTAGATCACCCGGATGGTGTCGGAGAGGCCGATCAGCTCGTCCAGGTCGGCCGAGATCAGCAGCACGGCGAGGCCGGCCCGCTGGGCGACCCGGATGTGCTCCCAGATCTGCGCCTGGGCGCCGACGTCCACACCGCGGGTGGGGTGGGCGGCGATGAGCAGCTTGGGCTGGTGGCTCATCTCGCGGCCGATGATCAGCTTCTGCTGGTTGCCGCCGGAGAGGGAGGCCGCGGTGACCTCGATGCCGGGGGTGCGGACGTCGTACTCCTCGACGATCCGCTGGGTGTCCTTGCGGGCGGCGGCCGGGTCGAGCAGCACGCCCTTGGAGTTGGGCCGCTCGGTGACGTGGCCGAGGATCCGGTTCTCCCAGAGCGGGGCCTCCAGCAGCAGGCCGTGCCGGTGGCGGTCCTCGGGGATGTAGCCGATGCCGGCCTCGCGGCGGGCCCGGGTGAGGGTGCCGGAGAGGTCCTTGCCGTCCAGGGTGACGCTGCCGCCGTCCAGCGGGAGCATCCCCATCACGGCCTCGACCAGTTCGGCCTGGCCGTTGCCCTCGACACCGGCGATGCCGAGGATCTCGCCCTTGTGGATGCGCAGCGAGATGTCGTCCAGGACGACGCGCTCGATGCCCTCGGCGTCGGTCTTGGCGATCCGCAGGCCCTCGACGCGCAGCATCTCGTCGGTGGTGACGGTGGACTCGCGGCTCTCCGGGGAGGGCAGCTCGGCGCCGACCATCAGCTCGGCGAGCTGGCGGGCGGTGACGCTCCTCGGGTCCGCGTCGCCGACGGTGGTGCCGCGGCGGATGACGCTGATCGCGTCGGCCACCGAGAGCACCTCGTGCAGCTTGTGCGAGATGAAGATGACGGTGACGCCCTCGGCCTTCAGCTCCCGCAGGTTGTCGAACAGGGCGTCGACCTCCTGCGGGACGAGCACCGCGGTGGGCTCGTCGAGGATCAGGATCTTGGCGCCGCGGTAGAGCACCTTGAGGATCTCGACCCGCTGGCGGTCGGCCACGCCGAGGTCCTCGACCAGGGCGTCCGGGCGCACGCCCAGGCCGTACTGGTCGGAGATCTCCTTGATCTTCGCCTTGGCCTTGCCGCCGATGCCGTAGAGGTGCTCGCCGCCGAGGACGACGTTCTCCCACACGGTGAGGTTGTCGGCGAGCATGAAGTGCTGGTGCACCATGCCGATGCCACGCGCGATGGCCTCGCCGGGGGTGTTGAACTCGCACTGCTCGCCGTTGATCGCGATGGTGCCCTCGTCCGGCTTCTGCATGCCGTAGAGGATCTTCATCAGCGTCGACTTGCCGGCGCCGTTCTCGCCCATGAGGGCGTGCACGGTGCCGGTGCGGACGGTGAGGTTGATGTCGTGGTTGGCCACGACGCCGGGGAAGCGCTTGGTGATGCCGCGCAGTTCGACGGCCGGTGTCGCCGTCCCCGCGCTGGGGTTACCGCCCGTGGTCGGGGCGGGGTCGGATGCGGTGATGGCGGTCTCCTGGTGGTCTGGAGGCGCGTCGTTGCGCTGGAGGGCCAAAAGCGGAAGAGCCTGGGGGGAAAGGCTTCGGGGACGGGACGGGGCCCGGGGGTACGCACTGAGCGCACCCTTCCGGGCCCCTCCCTGAAGTTGCGTCCATCATCGCGCTGCCGGGCAGGCGGCAGCGGCAACGACGTCCGGTCGAACCGTGGGCCTTACAGCTTGGACGGGTCGGTCGGGACGGTGGTGGCGCCGTTCTTGATGGCCGTGGAGGCCTCGTCGAGCTTGCTCTTGATGTCGTCGATCTTGCCGCCGGTGGTGGCGAGCGAGACACCGTCGGCCTTGAGGTCGAAGTTCTTCACACCGGTGAAGACCTGGCCCTTCTTGGCGGACTCGATGTAGGCGAAAACGGCCTTGTCGACGTTCTTGACCATCGAGGTCAGGATGCTGTTCTTGTACTTCGCCAGGGCGGGCTGGGCGGCCTGGTCGGAGTCGACACCGATGGCCAGGGCGCCGGCGCCGGCGGCGGCCTCGATGGCACCGTTGCCGGAGGAGCCGGCGGCGGTGTAGATGACGTCGGCCTTCTTGTCGAGCTGGCCCTGCGCGGCTTCCTTGCCCTTGTCGGGGGCGGCGAAGCCGGAGAAGTCCGGCGGGGTGGTCAGGTAGGTGACCTCGACCGGGATGCTCGGGTCGACGGACTTGACGCCCGCGCGGTAACCGGCCTCGAACTTCTTGATCAGCTCGGTCTGCACACCGCCGATGAAGCCCACGTGCTTGGTCTTCGTCTTGAGGGCGGCGGCGACACCGGCGAGGTAGGAGCCCTCCTGCTCGGAGAACGTCAGCGAGGTGACGTTGCTCGGCTGGGTGTCGGACGCCGAGTCGATGATCGCGAACTTGGTGTTCGGGTTCTCCTTGGCGACCTTCTCGACGGCGGCCTGGTAGACGAAGCCGACCGCGATGACCGGGTTGTAACCGGCGGTCACCAGGTTCTTGAGACGGGTCTCCTTGTCGGCCTCGGCCTCGCCGGTCTTGGCGTCGGCCTCGGTGACGGCGACACCGAGCTGGGACTTGGCCTGGTCGAGACCGCGCGCGGCGGAGTCGTTGAAGGACTGGTCGCCACGGCCGCCGATGTCGTAGGCCATACCGACCTTCAGCGCACCGTCGGAGGCACCGGAGGAGGCGGAAGTGTCATTGCTCTTTGCGCCGCAAGCGGCGAGCGAGGCGATGCCCAGGGAACCCGAGAGCACAACCGCAGCGAGCTTAGTAGAACGGCGCAAGGGAATATCTCCTTCTCACACGCACCCGTTTAGCGTGGTCGGACGCCACCGTAACGCGCGTAGAACACGGTTGTGTTACGGGCCGCCGGAGCATTCGGGTTGTTACCAAACCGTGGTCTCACGGTCCACCCGACACTCCTTTCCCCTTCACTGAGGGTGATTGGAACTGGCCCAGCCCAGTGTACGTAACCCGAAATAAAGGGAGTATTGCGACAAACCGGACACCCTGGGTGGGTGTCCGGTTCAGGTCGGTACGAGGGAGTGTGTCAGGGCGTCCCGGGCCCCGTGCGGTCAGGGCGGGGTCAGGGCGTACGGCGCTCCGGCGGGGTCACGGCGTCCCGGGTTCCAGTGCCAGCGCGGCGAACAGCTCGACCCCGACCGCGATCGCCCGCTCGTCCACGTCGAAGCGGCCCTGGTGCAGGTCCCGGACGGCCGTGTCGCCGGGCGGGCGGACGCCCAGCCGGGCCAGTGCGCCGGGGGCGTGCTCGAGGTACCAGGAGAAGTCCTCCCCGCCGAGCGACTGCTCGGTGTCCTCCACCACGGTCGCCCCGGGCCCGCCGAAGCGCGCGGTCATCGCGGCGTCCAGCAGGGCGACCGAGCCGGCCTCGTTGACCACCGGCGGCACGCCCCGGTGGTAGTCCAGCGTCCACTTGGCGCGGTGGGTCTCGGCGAGCCGGGCGATCAGCTCGTGCAGCAGGTCCGGCGCCTGCCGCCAGCCTTCCAGCTCCAGGCAGCGGACGGTGCCCTCGAGTTCGGCGTGCTGCGGGATGACATTGGGCGCGGAGCCGGCGGCGATCCGGCCCCAGACCAGCGAGACGCCCCAGCGCGGGTCCATCCGGCGGGCCAGCGCGGCCGGCAGCTCGGCGGCGGTCCTGGCGATCGCGGTGACCAGATCGGTGGTCAGGTGCGGCCGGGCGGTGTGGCCGCCGGGGCCGTCCAGGTGCAGGACCAGCCGGTCGCAGGCCGAGGTGATCGCCCCCACCCGCAGGCCGATCCGGCCCGCCTCCACCTTGGGGTCGCAGTGCACGGCGAAGATCCGGCCGACGCCCTCCATGCCGCCGGCCGCGATCACGTCCAGGGCGCCGCCGGGCATGACCTCCTCGGCGGGCTGGAACACCAGCCGGACCGGGCAGCGGAGTTCCCCGGTCCGGGCCGCCTCGGCGAGCACCAGCGCGGTGCCGAGCAGCACCGAGGTGTGCACGTCGTGACCGCAGGCATGGGCCCGGCCGGGGACGCTCGACCGGTAGGGCACCTCGGTCTTGGCGTCGTCGATCGGCAGGGCGTCGATGTCGGCGCGGAAGGCGAGGAACTCGGCCCCGCGCGGGGCGGACCCGGGAACGATGTCGACGAGCATTCCGGTGCCGCCCGGGAGGATCCGGGGGGCGAGGCCGGCCGCGACCAGACGGTCGCGCAGCCGGCCGGTGGTACGGAACTCCTGGCGGCCCAGCTCCGGGTGCCGGTGCAGGTCCCGCCGGAAGGCGATCAGCTCGGGCTCCAGCTCGCGTACCCGGTCACGGAGACCGGCGGCGGGGCGTGCAGCGGTGAGGGTGACGGCCGACTGGGCGGACTCACGACGGTTCATCTCAACAAGGGTAGGCCCGTTGGGGGGATTTGGCCCGACTTCCGGAAAATCACTGCCCGGATGGGCGCATACCGGCCGCGCCGGTGGGTATGACATCTTGTTTCAGCCGCCTTCCCCATGGTGCCTGCCCAGTGCAACGACCGTCGGCGGCGGCGGTAACGCCGCTCCCGGCCGGACGGTTCGCGGACGCTCCGGGCGGCGGCGCCCGGCTCCGGACAGTTCGAATCCTGGCTCAAAAGCGTTCGACCCGGCCCCCGGTGGCCCGCGCCCCTCGTCCCGGCCCCCACCACCCGCGCGGACGCCTCGTCCCGGTCCCCGGCACACCCGTGCGGACGCCCCCGCCCCGGCCCCCTCCACCCGCGCGGACGCCCCCGTCCCGGCCCCTTCCACCCGCGCGGACGCCCCCGTCCCGCTCCCGGTGGCCCGCGCCCGCGCCCCCCGCCGGCGCTCTTGAGATGATCGGCCGAACCGACCGGAGCTATCCCAGGAGTGGCAATGACCGAGCAGAAGGTGGCCGTCGTCACCGGTGCGAGCAGCGGGATCGGCGCGGCGACCGCCCGCCGGCTCGCCGCCGAGGGCTTCGAGGTGGTGCTGACCGCCCGCCGGACCGACCGGATCGAGGCGCTGGCCAAGGAGATCGGGGGCCGCGCCCACACCCTGGACGTCACCGACCGGGCCGCCGTGGACGCCTTCGCGGCCGGGCTCGGCCGGGTGGACGTCCTGGTGAACAACGCCGGCGGCGCGATCGGCGCGGAGAGCGTGGAGCACGGCGACCCGGCCGACTGGCTCGCCATGTACCAGGTCAACGTGCTCGGCGTGCTGCACATGACCCAGGCGCTGCTGCCGGCCCTGCGGGCGAGCGGCGACGGCACGGTGCTGGTCATGTCGTCCACCGCCGCGCTGGCCGCGTACGAGGGCGGCGGCGGCTACGTCGCGGCCAAGCACGCCGCGCACACCATCGCCGCGACGCTGCGGCTGGAGCTGTGCGGGGAGCCGATCCGGGTGATCGAGATCGCCCCGGGCATGGTGAAGTCCGAGGGCTTCGCGGTGACCCGCTTCCGCGGCGACGAGCAGAAGGCGGCCGCCGTGTACGCCGGTGTCGCCGAGCCCCTCGACTCCGAGGACATCGCCGACACCGTCGCCTGGGCGGTCACCCGGCCCCCGCACGTCAACATCGACCTGCTGGTGGTCCGCCCCCGCGCCCAGGCCGCCAACCACAAGGTGCACCGCGAGCTCTGACCCGGACCGGCCAGGACCACGTACGGCGGGCGGCCCGACCAGGGGTCAGTATTCGAACCTTTTCCGCACGGTGATACACGTGTGCGATGAAGATTCACCGGGCCGCCCGCCCGCGCCTCCTGCTGACCGCCCTCGCGGCCGGCAGCCTGCTGCTCGCCACCGCGTGCGACGGGGACAGGAAGCCGACCCAGGACCAGGCCGCCGCCGGCGCCCCGTCGGACGCCGCCACGACAGCCGCCGCCACCGCCCCGACCGCGGCCCCCACCCCGACCGTGCGGCCCACGGGCGCCGACGACCCGGCGCTCAAACCGTTCTACGGCCAGCAGATCGCCTGGGCCGCCTGCCCGCCGGACGCCAAGGCCGCCGAGAACAAGATCGACATCTCGCTGATGAAGTGCGGCACGCTGCGCGTCCCGCTCGACTACACGAACCCGTCGGGCGAGACGATCGACCTCGCGCTGATCAAGAACCCCGCCGCCAAGCAGGACCAGCGGATCGGCTCGCTCGTCGTCAACCCGGGCGGCCCGGGCGGCTCCGGCGTGGAGACGGTCAAGTTCGGCGCCGAGCAGTTCGAGGGCACCCTGCACAACCGCTTCGACGTCGTCGGCCTCGACCCGCGCGGCACCGGCGCCAGCTCCCCGGTGGTCTGCCTGGAGGACAAGCAGCGCGACGTGCTCAACGCCCAGGACGGCCCGGCCGACCCCGCCGAGGCCAAGGCCATGGCCGAGAAGCAGCGGGCCGACTTCATCGCCGCCTGCCGGGCCCGGTCCGGCAAGCTGCTGCCCTTCGTCGGCACCCGCAACACGGCCCGCGACCTCGACGTGCTGCGCGCCGCCGTCGGCGACCAGAAGCTCAACTACCTGGGCATCTCCTACGGCACCTACCTCGGCGCGCTCTACGCCGAGGAGTTCCCGAAGAACGTCGGACGGCTGATCCTCGACAGCGCCGTCGACCCGGCCGAGCAGTCGATCGACAAGGGCGTCAACCAGACCATCGGCTTCGAGAAGTCCTTCGAGCGGTTCGCCGTCGACTGCGTCGAGAAGAACGCCGAGCAGTGCCCGCTCGGCAAGACCCCCGCCAAGGCCGCCAAGAAGGCCGCGGACTTCCTCGACGGGCTGCGCGACAAGCCGCTGCCGACCAAGGACGGGCGCAAGGTCGGCAGCGAACTCGGCTGGACCGGCGTCATGGCGACGCTCTACTACGACGAGAAGGAGGGCTGGCCGGCCCTGCGGCTCGCCCTCGCCGAGGCCATGAAGGTCGGTACCGCCAACCTGTTGCTCGCCTTCGCCGACGAGTCCAACGGCCGCGACGCGAAGGGCCACTACGACCCGAGCGAGGAGGCCCGCGTCGCGATCCGCTGCGCCGACGGCGCCGCACCCGCGCCGTCCGCCGAGCAGGCCCAGGCCGCCGTGCAGAAGCTCAAGCAGGAGGCGCCGCTGTTCTCCAAGGACGTCACCGTCGAGGACTTCAGCGAGGGCTCCTGCGTCGACTGGCCGTTCCGGACGCCCGAGAAGCCGCACACCGTCCGGGCCGAGGGCGCCGCCCCGATCCTGGTCGCCGGCTCCACCGGCGACCCGGCCACCCCGTACGCCGCCGCCGAGTCGCTCGCCGCCGGCTTCGCCAACGCCACCCTGATCACCCGCGTCGGCGAGGGCCACGGCGCGTTCGGCAAGAACAACGGCTGCATCGACGCCGCCTACGCCGCGTACCTCACCGAGGGCACCCTGCCGGCCCCCGGGACGAAGTGCTCCTGACCCCGCCGGCCGTCACCCGGGACTGACGGGAGCGGCGCCGGAGACGGTACGACGTAGCAGATGAAGAAGGGGAGGGCGCTGACACGAAGGTGTCAACGTCACAACTTGATAGCTCGTTCGGATGAAATCCGCGTGCGCCCTCCCCAACTGATGACGGCTCAACTACCGTTGAGCCGCTGCCGGGCGGGCGTTGGACGCCGTTCCGCAGCCTCATACTTCACCTGCCGTCACCGCCACTTCACCGGCCCCTTCCCGCCCTCACGAGGAGGACCCGCTGGCCAGCGACATTCCGTCACCGAGGCTCGACCCCAGGGACGAACCGACCCTCCTCGGGTTGCACCGTTTCAACGAGGCCGACGCCGGAGCCGCGGAGGAGGCCCTGCTCGCCTGCTGCGGCAGCCACCGGTGGGCCCTGCGGCTCACCGCCCACCGGCCGTATCCCGACATAGAGTCCCTGCGCGCCGCCGCCAGCGAGGCCTCGTACGACCTGCGTCCGGCCGACCTGGCCGAGGCGCTGGCGGACGAGAGCTGGATGCCGCAGCCGCTCCTCGGCATGCGCGCACCCGGCAGCCAGGCGGCGCACACCGCGCTGCGGGCGGCCCACGCCGCCTACGAGGCACGGTTCGGCCATGTCTTCGTGGTCTGCCTGGAGGGCATCGCCCCCGAGGAGATGCTCGACGCCGTGCTCAGCTCGATCCGCACCCGCCTCGCCAACGACCCCGACGAGGAGCGCCTGGTCGCCGCCGACGAGCTGCGCCGGATCGCCCTCACCCGGTTGGAGCACCTGGTCGCCACCCACTCGGGGGCCGGGGCCCGCTGAACCCCCGCCCCGGGCGCCCTCGGCGCCCGGGGCTTCGGCTCTTCCCCCTTCGGTCCTTCCGCGCCCTCGGCCGCCCCGCCCCTTCGCCCCCTGCCCGCGCTCAGCCCTTCTGGGCCGCGCGCAGTTTGGCGACCTGGCGCCGGACCACCCGCTCGTCCGGCACCGGGGCCGGCTCGGCACCGACACCCACCGTGCTGAACACCACCAGGGCCGGTCCGACCCGCGCCAGGACGGCACGCTGCGCGAGCACCACCGCACCGGATTCATTCGTCAGGGTGAATCCCGTCGCCGCGTCGGCTCCCTCGGGCGTGGGCGTGTCGTTCCGGCTCAGCCGGTGCCCGGTCCGGGTCGCCCCCCGGCTCCGGTCCGCCGGGGGCGGCGGCGCGGTCGAGGCGAACGCCGCGCACGGACCGAACAGACCCTCCAGTTCCGCCTGCAGCCGGGCCGCCCGGTCCCCCCGGTAGCCGAGCAGCCCGCCGTACAGGCTCCCCGAGGGGTCGGCGGCCAGGGCGACGCTCAGATCGGTCTCCGCGTACGGCACCGCCGGCACCGGCACCGGGGAGGCGGAGGCCGCCCGGGCGGCCTTCGCCGGGCCCGCCGCCGGTGCCACCGCGTCCAGCAGCGGCTGGCAGACCGGCTTGTCGGCGGTCTCCCGGCCGCCGTCCGGGCCGGTCTCGCCGTGGCCGGGGGCGATCACGGTGACGGTGAAACCCGGCCCCAGCTCGGCGTCGGTGACCGCGGCGGCGCGCAGTTCGGCGGCGGACAGCTCCCGGGCCGGGGCGGCGGAGGCCCGGTCGGCCGAGCCGCCCGTCGGGCCGGCGCAGCCGGCGGCCAGCAGCAGCGCCCCGAGCAGCAGCGGCACGGCCGGCGGTGACACGGCCCGCAGCGGGGCGGCCGGCGGCGGGGCGGAGGAGCGGGCGGACGGACCGACGGAAGAGCGGGCGGAGCGCGGGACACGGTGCGGCACGGGGGCCTCGGCGGGGGTGTGGACGGCGAACGGGTGGGCCACCGTAGCGCGACCCGGAGCATCCACGTGGTCACTCAGTGTCGCGATCGAGGCCCGGGTTCCCGGACGACTAGGCCAGTCGTGCCTGATTGATCACACCTCGGACCCCCGGAGGCGGTTCCCGACAACGCGTCGATAGGATGCTCGCGGCCGGTGGACCGTACCCGGCCGGGCTGACCGACACCGAAGCCGGCCGAGCCCCCAATCGCTTCCGGAGGGTTTTTCCGTGCCGGCTGGAACGCTGTACCGCGGCCGGGAAGGCATGTGGAGCTGGGTGGCTCATCGAGTCACCGGCGTCCTCATCTTCTTCTTCCTGTTCGCCCATGTCCTGGACACCGCACTGGTGCGGGTGTCGCCCGAGGCGTACGACACCGTCATTCAGACGTACAAGACGCCGCTCGTGAACCTGATGGAGTACGGCCTGGTGGCCGCCATCCTGTTCCACGCCCTGAACGGACTGCGCGTCGTCGCCGTCGACTTCTGGTCCAAGGGCCCGAAGTACCAGAAGCAGATGCTCTGGTCCGTGGTCGGAGTCTGGGTCGTCCTCATGGCCGGCGCCTTCTACCCGATCCTGCAGCACACGCTGACCTCCTGGTTCGGGAAGTGATCTGAGACATGTCCACGGAAATCTCCGACGCTGTGGTGGTCCCCTCCGCCCAGGCGCACACCGGCAAGGGTCTCGGCACCGGCAACCCGGCCGACGCGTTCGTGATCGAACCGGCCAGGCAGCGGACGAAGAAGACCCCGCGCCGCACCCGTACCAACTTCGAGATGCTCGCCTGGCTCTTCATGCGCCTGTCCGGCATCGTCCTCGTGGTGCTGATCCTCGGCCACCTGCTGATCATGCTGGTGCTCGACGGCGGCGTCTCCAAGATCGGCTTCGCCTTCGTGGCCGGCCGCTGGGCCTCGCCGTTCTGGCAGGTCTGGGACCTCACCATGCTCTGGCTCGCCATGCTGCACGGCGCCAACGGCATGCGTCAGGTCATCAACGACTACGCCGAGAAGGACTCCACCCGGCTCTGGCTGAAGGGCCTCATGGGTACCGCCACGGTCTTCACCGTGCTGCTCGGCACCCTGGTGATCTTCACCTTCGATCCCAACATCTGAGCCGACAGCATCCACATCGGACATCGGCAGAGGCCAGAGGCGAGTTAACCCCCCATGCAGATTCACCAGTACGACACCGTCATCGTCGGCGCCGGCGGCGCCGGGATGCGCGCCGCCATCGAGTCGACGCAGCGCAGCCGCACCGCGGTCCTGACCAAGCTCTACCCGACCCGGTCCCACACCGGCGCGGCCCAGGGCGGCATGTGCGCCGCCCTGGCCAACGTCGAGGAGGACAACTGGGAGTGGCACACCTTCGACACGGTCAAGGGTGGTGACTACCTGGTCGACCAGGACGCCGCCGAGATCATGTGCAAGGAGGCCATCGACGCGGTCCTCGACCTGGAGAAGATGGGTCTGCCCTTCTCCCGCACCGAGCAGGGCCGGATCGACCAGCGCCGCTTCGGCGGCCACTCCCGCAACCACGGCGAGGCCCCGGTCCGCCGTTCCTGCTACGCGGCCGACCGCACCGGTCACATGATCCTCCAGACGCTGTTCCAGAACTGCGTCAAGCACGGCGTCGAGTTCTTCAACGAGTTCTACGTCCTGGACCTGCTGATCAACGAGGGCCGCACGGCCGGCGTCGTCGCCTACGAGCTGGCCACCGGCGAGATCCACGTCTTCCAGGCCAAGGCCGTCGTGTTCGCCTCCGGCGGCACCGGCAAGATGTTCAAGGTCTCCTCGAACGCCCACACCCTCACCGGTGACGGCCAGGCGGTGGCCTACCGCCGCGGCCTGCCGCTGGAGGACATGGAGTTCTTCCAGTTCCACCCGACGGGCATCTGGCGGATGGGCATCCTGCTCACCGAGGGCGCCCGCGGCGAGGGCGGCATCCTGCGCAACAAGGACGGCGAGCGCTTCATGGAGCGCTACGCCCCCGTCATGAAGGACCTCGCGTCCCGTGACGTCTGCTCCCGCGCGATCTACACCGAGATCCGCGAGGGCCGCGGCTGCGGTCCGGACGGCGACCACGTCTACCTGGACCTGACCCACCTGCCGCCGGAGCAGCTGGACGCCAAGCTCCCGGACATCACCGAGTTCGCCCGCACCTACCTCGGCATCGAGCCCTACACGGACCCGATCCCGATCCAGCCCACCGCGCACTACGCCATGGGCGGCATCCCGACCAACGTCGAGGGTGAGGTGCTGCGCAACAACACCGACGTCGTCCCGGGCCTGTACGCGGCCGGCGAGGTCGCCTGCGTGTCCGTGCACGGCGCCAACCGCCTGGGCACCAACTCGCTGCTGGACATCAACGTCTTCGGCCGTCGCGCCGGCCTCGCCGCCGCGGCCTTCGCCGACACCAACGAGTTCGTGCCGCTGCCGGAGAACCCGGAGCAGCTGGTCCAGAACCTGGTCGACTCGCTGCGCGAGTCCACCGGCACCGAGTCCGTGGCGCAGATCCGCAAGGAGCTGCAGGAGTCCATGGACGCCAACGCGATGGTGTACCGCACCGGCGCCACCCTGAAGCAGGCGGTCGAGGACATCGCCGCGCTGAAGGAGCGCTACAAGAACGTCGCGATCCAGGACAAGGGCTTCCGCTACAACACGGACCTGCTGGAGGCCATCGAGCTGGGCAACCTGCTCGACCTGGCCGAGGTCCTGGCGGTCTCGGCGCTCGCCCGCGAGGAGTCGCGCGGCGGTCACTACCGCGAGGACTTCCCGACCCGTGACGACGTGAAGTTCATGCAGCACACCATGGCGTACCAGGAGGTCGCCGCCGACGGCAGCACCTCCATCCGCCTCGACTACAAGCCGGTCGTCACGACCCGCTACCAGCCGATGGAGCGTAAGTACTGATGAGCACTCCGACCGTGGAGAAGCACTCGGCCGCTCTGGACGCGGCCGAGGCCGGCGGTACCGAGCTGATCACCGTCACCGTCCGGATCCGCCGGTTCAACCCGGAGGAGCACCCGGACCCGGTGTGGGTCGACTACCAGCTGGAGCTGGACCCGAAGGAGCGCGTCCTGGACGCGCTCAACAAGATCAAGTGGGAGCAGGACGGCACCCTCACCTACCGCCGTTCCTGTGCCCACGGCATCTGCGGCTCCGACGCCATGCGGATCAACGGCCGCAACCGGCTGGCGTGCAAGACCCTGATCAAGGACGTCAACCCGGAGAAGCCGATCACGATCGAGGCCATCAAGGGCCTGACGGTCCTCAAGGACCTGATCGTGGACATGGACCCGTTCTTCCAGGCGTACAAGGACGTCATGCCGTTCCTCATCACCAAGGGGAACGAGCCGACCCGCGAGCGCCTGCAGTCCGCCGAGGACCGCGAGCGCTTCGACGACACCACCAAGTGCATCCTGTGCGCCGCGTGCACGTCGTCCTGCCCGGTGTTCTGGAACGACGGCCAGTACTTCGGCCCGGCCGCGATCGTCAACGCCCACCGCTTCATCTTCGACTCGCGCGACGAGGGTGCGGAGCAGCGGCTGGAGATCCTCAACGACCGTGAGGGCGTCTGGCGCTGCCGGACCACCTTCAACTGCTCCGAGGCCTGCCCCCGCGGCATCGAGGTCACCAAGGCGATCCAGGAAGTGAAGCGCGCCCTGGTCACCCGCCGCTTCTGATCCCGGGCCCCACGCCGAAGGCCCCCGTCCGCTCCGGACGGGGGCCTTCGCGCACCTCAGTGCAGGAGGCCGAGGTCCTTCGGGTCGGTGAGGCCCCGGTAGGTGAGCAGGTGCCGGTCGGCGGTGACGGCCCACAGGTCCGCGGTGCCGTCCCCGTCGAGGTCACCCTGGCTGTCGAGGGTGGGGTAGGCGTCGACGGTGAAGCCGGTGGCGGCGACGCCCGCCGTCGGGTCGGCCAGGGCGGAGAAGTCGACGGTGCCGTCGGCCTGCCTGGGGAGCGCGTACACGTGCAGCGCGCCGTTGGCCCGCTCGCGCGCCCACAGGGCGAGGTTGCCGGCGGCGTCGGGGCCGGGGGCGATCAGGTCGTAGCCGGTCCACAGGCCGCCGGTGGTCAGCCGCCGGGCGTCGAACCAGTACGCGTTCGCCCCGGCGTCCGCGATCCAGAGGTCACCGTTCTGCAGCGTGAGCATCGCCGGACGGGCCTGGTCGGCGCCGTTCACCGCGCCGAGCAGCACCTGCTGCTGGGCGTCCTTCCAGTCGGTGCCGTAGTCCGGCGGGCAGTCGAAGACGTCGACGCAGTCCGGCCAGGAGACCATCGTCGAACCCGAGCCGGAGAAGTCCCCGGTGCCGTACTGGTTCTGCAGGTTGTAGACGACGTCCGTGCCGTTCTCCCGGACGATCAGGTCGTCGGCCGGGGCCATCGTCCAGCCCCGGTGCAGCACCCGGTACTGGCGCCAGTCCTCGGTCCCCGGGGCCCGGCCGGCCGGGATCACGGAGGTCGGGGTGGTGTCGTTCGCCCGGCCGCTGATGATCTGCAGGTTGCCGGCGGCGTCCGGGACCAGGATGTCCGGGACGGCGTCGCCGTCCACGTCGCCCGGGGCGCTCGGCCGGGGGCGCGGGTCCCAGGGGGCGTTGAAGGTGTAGACCGTCGGCCCGCTCGTGTTGCCCGCGTTGTCGACGGCCTGGACGGTGAGCGTGTTGGTGCCCCACCGCGGGACCCGCAGGGCGAGGGTGGCGGTGCCGTCGGGGCCGGCCCCGAGCGCGCCGTCGCCGCAGCCGGCGGACACCCCGAGGTCGGTGTTCAGGGCGTAGCGGAAGCAGGCGACGCCGGAGGGTGTGCCGCCCGCGGGGGCGGGGTCGGTACCGGTGAGCAGGAAGGTGCCGGTCTCGCCCGCGTACTTGGCCGCGGTGGAACCGGAGCCCGAGGCCGGGAAGTCGGTGGAGGAGACGGCGACCAGGGGAGCGGTCACGTCCGTCCCGGCGACGGCGGCCGGTGCGGCGAACAGGCCCGCCGTCAGTACGACGGTGACGGCGGCACCGAGTCGTCGGCGATGCGCAGGCTTCATGGAGTACCCCACCCTCTTCGTGGAAGCACGAACGATTGATCGATCGTGCTCGAGCGGTGGGATCCTGCCAGGGCTTCCGTCACCCGGGCAACGGGATATGGCGGTCAGTCGGTGGCCGGTTCGCGGCGGGTGGCGCGGAGGCCGCGGAGGCCGATGGTGCCGATGGCGAGGCCGAGGGCGAGGGAGGTGACGGCGAGGAGGAGGTGGACCCAGAAGAAGGCGGTGGGCTGGGAGTGGTCGCCGCCGGTGAAGGCCTGGCCGCCGGAGTCCTTCCAGAGGTTCTTGACGAAGGTGGTCCAGATGAACAGGGACCAGACGCCGAAGGCGGTCAGGAACCAGGAGGTGCGGCGGCTGAGCTTCATGGGGCGGTCCTCGGTGGGGCGGGGAGGTGAAGGCGGTGTGCTTCCCCAGTATGCGTGGGCGTCCGTTCGGCGTACGGTGGCCCCCTCCTGCGGCGGACCGGGGCGGAGAGGCGGACGGCGGGGGTCCCGAGTGGGTACCGTCTGCTGGTGCCCACTAGCTCGAAGCTCGCACGTCTGATCGCCGCGCCCGCCGCGGCCCTTCCGCTCCTGTTGGCCGCCCCGGTGGCCGTCGCGGCACCGCCCGGGTCGCCGCCGCCGGCCTCGGTCGGGGGTGACCGGCTGGGGCTCCCGGGGGTCCAGGTGGATCCGCTGGCGGGCGCACCGGCGCTGCCGGGGGACCTCACCGGGCAGTCCTGGATAGTTGCCGACGCCGGGTCGGGAGAGGTGCTGGCGGCCAGCAACCCGCATCTGCGGCTCGCCCCGGCCTCCACGCTGAAGATCCTCTTCGCGGACACCGTGCTGCCGAAGTTCGACCGCAACGCGGTGCACCGGGTCACGGACAACGAGATCCAGGGGATCGGCGCGGGGAGCAGCCTGGTCGGCATCAAGGAGGACCTGGACTACCGGGTCGAGGACCTCTGGCGCGGGGTGTTCCTGAGCTCGGGGAACGACGCGGTGCACGTCCTCGCGCACATGAACGGCGGTGTGCAGCAGACCGTGGCCGAGATGCAGGCGCGGGCGGAGGCGCTGCAGGCCCGGGACACCCGGGTGGTCTCGCCGGACGGCTACGACTCGGAGGGCCAGGTGTCCTCGGCCTACGACCTGACGCTGTTCGCCCGGGCGGGGCTGCGCAACCCGGACTTCCGGAGCTACTGCGCGACCCGCGACGCGATGTTCCCGGGCGCGGTGGACCGGAACACCGGGCAGCGCGGCAGCTTCGGGATCGCCAACACCGACCGGCTGCTGGGCAAGTACCCGGGCCTGATCGGGGTGAAGAACGGTTTCACCACCAACGCGGGCTCCACCTTCGTCGGCGCCGCCGAACGGGACGGCCGCACCCTGCTGGTGACGGTGATGCACCCGACCACCTACCAGAAGGTGTACGACGAGACGGCCGCGCTGCTGGACTGGGGCTTCGCCGCGGCCGGCAAGGTGGCCCCGGTCGGGAAGCTGGTGGAGGAGGGCGAGAGCGCCGCGACGACGCCGACCGGCCAGGCTGGCGGTGCCGCCGGGGTTCCCGCCCCGCCGCCGCACCCCTCGCCGGCCGCGACCGCGACCGACCGGTCCGCCCCGGCGGTCGCCCGGGCGGCGGACTCCGCCGGGGACGGCCTCGGGCCGGTCGGCTGGGTCGTCACCGGGGTGGTCCTGACGGCGGGCGGCGCGGGTGCCGTACTGCTGCTGAACCGGCGGCGCGCGGCCGCCCGCTGAGCCCGGGCCGCCGGGGCGCACCGGTCCGGTCTCAGCCCTCCCCGTCCCGGGGGTGCCGGGGCCGGGGACGGTCCGCCTCGGCGGCCGCCCGCTCCGGGCCGCCCGCCTCCGCCCCCGCCTCCGGAGCGCCCGCCTCCGGACCGCCCGCCTCCGGACCGGCCTCCGCCTCGTCCGCGGCCGCGACCAGCGCGGCGGCGCGCTCGCGGGCCCGCTCCCGGGCCGCGGCCGGATCGGCGGTCGCCGTCCAGGCCACGCAGTACATCAGCAGCCGGCAGACGAAGTTGATCCACAGCAGCAGCGCCACCGGCACGCCGAAGGCACCGTAGAGGCTCTTCCCGGCGACCGAGCCGAGGTACGACGAGAGCAGGATCTTCAGCAGCTCGAAGCCGATCGCGCCGATCAGCGCGGCCTTCAGGACGTCCCGCCGGTGCTGGTGCGTGATCCTCGGGAACGGCGCCAGCAGGTAGGCGAAGAGCAGCATGTCGCAGCCGACGGCGATCAGCAGCCCGGCCGCGGTGAGCAGGTACCCGCCCGAGCCCAGGCCGAGCTGGTCGGCGATCCGGCCGGCCAGCGTCGTCCCGGCGGCCGAGGCGCCGAGCGAGACCAGCGAGACCAGGCCGAGGCCGCCGAGGACCAGGAAGTCCCAGCCCTTGCGCAGCAGCGGGTTGCCCTCCTCGTCGGGCAGCTGCCAGATGTCCCGGATCGAGGTCCGCATGGTGTCCACCCAGCCGAGGCCGGAGAGCACCAGCAGGATGCCGCTGACGAGTCCGACCGCACCCGCGTTGGCCACCAGCGAGGGCAGGTTGAGGGCGTCCGAGATGCCCGGCAGCTGGTCGGAGATGTGCTTCTGGATGTCGTCGACCCGGCTGTCGCTGAGGGTCGCGACGGCGATCGCCAGCGCGACCGTCAGCAGCGGGAAGAGCGCGAGGAAGCCGAAGAAGGTGACCGCGCCGGCCAGTCGGTTGCCGCGCAGCGCGGTGAAGTGCTCGTAGGCGCGGTAGGGGCGGCTGCGCAGCACCCGCGTCACGATCGGGCCGATCACCGGGAGGCGGGTGAGGAAGTCCACCTCCCGGTTATACCGGCCTGTCCCCCGAACGGCCGTCAGGCCCGCCGTGAGGCCGGCGGCCAGGCCGACGGCCGGACCGGCCGTCAGGCCCGCGGTCAGCGGCGGACGGCGCGGCGGGCCCGGGCCAGCGCGCGGACCGCCTGGTAGGCGGTGTACCGGCCGTGGCCGAGCAGTTCGGTGCGCAGTCCGGACACCCCGAGCGGCGCCCGGTAGCCGGCCGGGCGCAGCCGGGCGCAGTGCTCGGCGGCCCGGCGGAAGAACTCCCGGCGGTCACCGGGCGGGATCCGGCCGGGCCGGGAGACCACGGTGTTGAGGTGGTGCAGCATCCGGCCGTAGACCACCGGACGCCAGCGGTCGAGCTCGGGGCGGCCGTCGAGGAACGCGAAGACCAGGTCGTACTGGCCGAAGACGTCGAAGTGCTTGCGGCCGGCGGTGGCCAGGATGTTGCCGCCCTCCTGGCGCTGCCGGTAGTGGACGCCGACCCGGTCGAGCAGGGTGATGCCGCGGGCGGCGAGCAGCGCCGGGTAGGTCCAGGGGGTGTCCTCGTAGTACCCGGCCGGGAAGGTCAGGCCCTGGGCGGTGACGAAGTCGCGGCGGTAGGCCTTGTTCCAGACCACCTGGAGCAGTTCGAGCAGCTCGGGGCGCTCGGCGAGGTCGAACACCTCCCGGGAGGGGGCGCCGAAGACCTTGGCGGAGGCGGCCCGGACGGTCCGGCCGTCCGCGTAGGTGCGGGCGTAGTCGTAGACCAGGACGTCCGGGTCGCCGACGGCCCGCAGCCGGTCGTCGACGGCCTTCAGCAGACCGGGGGTCAGGGTGTCGTCGCTGTCGAGGAAGAGCACGTAGTCGCCGGTGGCGACGGTGAGGCCGGCGTTGCGGGCCCGGCCGAGGCCGACGTTCTCCGGCAGGTGGAGCACCCGCACCCGCGGGTCCTCGGCGGCGGCCGTGTCGAGCAGCGCGCCGCAGCCGTCCGGGGAGCGGTCGTCCACCGCGATCAGCTCGATGTCCGGACCGTCCTGGCCGAGCACCGAGGCGAGGCACTCGGCGAGGTAGTCCTCGACCCGGTAGACCGGGACGATCACACTGAAGCGGGGCATGGCTCCAGCGTAATGGGCCTGCGCGGGGGCCTCGGACGGCCCCCGGCGGGGCCATGGGCCGGGGGTAGGATCGACGCGCACGTACGCACCGAATCAAAGTGCGGTCAGACCCCGAGGGGGCTGCCACGCTCCTTCCCGAGAAAGGCCTGCGTAGCCGATGGCTCCCCGCCTCTCCATCGTCGTCCCGATCTACAACGTCGAGCGCTACCTCGTGGAATGCCTCGACTCGATCGCCGCCCAGACCTTCACGGACTTCGAGTGCGTCATGGTCGACGACGGTTCGAAGGACGACAGCGCCGCCCTCGCCGAGGCGTACGCCGCCAAGGACTCCCGGTTCCGGCTGGTCCGCCAGGTCAACAAGGGCCTCGGCGCGGCCCGCAACACGGGTATCCGGCACATCGACCCGGACGCCGAGTTCCTGTGCTTCGTCGACAGCGACGACTCGATGCCGCCCAGTGCGTACGAGCTGATGATCAACACGCTGGACGAGACCGGCTCGGACTTCGCCACCGGCAACGTGCTGCGCTTCCGCGCGATCGGCTACTACCAGTCCGGCGGCCACAGCCGCCCGTTCGCCAAGACCGTGCTCAAGACGCACATCACCGAGATCCCCTCGCTGGTCACCGACCGCACCGCGTGGAACAAGGTGTACCGCCGCTCCTTCTTCGACGCGGCCGGGATCATCTACCCCGAGGGCATCCTGTACGAGGACGCCCCGGTCAGCGTGCCGCACCACTACCTCGCCAAGAGCGTGGACGTGCTCTCCGAGCCGATCTACCACTGGCGCGAGCGCGAGGTCGGCGAGATGTCGATCACCCAGATGCGCACCAACCCCAAGGGCCTGGTCGACCGGGTCGCCTCGGTCGAGCTGGTCCGCGCCTGGCTGCGGAAGCAGACCGAGCCGCGCTTCGCCGAGTACCTCAGGACCTACGACGAGAACACCCTCGTCGAAGAGATCCCGATGTTCTTCTGGTCCGTCGTGGACGGCGACAAGGAGTACCGGGACGCGTACATCACCAGCGTCAGCCGGCTGCTGCGGGCGATCGGCCCCGAGCAGGTCAAGAAGCTGCGCGCGCCGCTGCGGCTGAAGTACCACCTGACCCTGCAGGGCCGGATCGACGAGTTCGTCGAGCAGATCAAGTACGAGGGCGAGAGCAACGGCGGTGTCGTCGCCAAGGGCCTGCTGCGCCCCTACGCCGACTACCCGTTCCTGCGCGGCGGCCGCAAGAGCGTGCCGCCCGGCCTGCTCAGCCTGCGCAACTCCACCGTCATCCGCAGCCGGCTCTACGACGCCCGCTGGGAGGCCGGCCGGCTGCGGCTGACCGGCCACGCGTACCCGGAGCAGCTGGGCGCGGCCAACAAGCACGACATGGTGCGCACCCTGGTGCTGCGCGAGGCCAAGGGCCGCCGGGTCATCGCCGTGCCGATGAAGACCCAGTACAGCCCCGAGGCCACCGCCACCAACCACCACGACCTCTACAACTGCGACTGGGCCGGCTTCACCGTCGCGCTCGACCCGGAGAAGCTCAAGCACCGCGGCCAGTGGAAGGACGGCAACTGGCGCGTCCTGGTCGCCGGCGCGGGCAAGGGCGGCGTCTACAAGGGCCGGGTCTGGGCCGGCTGGTCGGACACCGCGCTCTACCAGCCCTCGCACTGGGTCGAGCCGGACGTGCGGATCGTCCCGTTCGTCCGCGACGGCAGCGTCTACCTGCGGGTGGAGAACGTCAAGGCGCGGGTGACCGGGCTGGCCGCGAACGGCGGCACGGTCGAGGTGTCCGGCGCCGCCCGTTCCGGCGTCCGGCTGGCCGGCGCCCGGCTGCGGATGACCCACGTGGAGTCCGAGCGCGAGCTGACCTTCCCGGTGACCACCGGCTCCTCGGTCGGCAGCCTCCAGCAGTTCCACGCCGCCGTGCCGATCGCCGAGCTGACCGAGGTCCGGGAGTCCTGGGCCGAGCTGGACCCGATCGCGGTGGAGCGCGCCCGCGACCGCTGGGACACCACCCTTGAGCTGGCCGACGGCACCACCGCCCCGCTCGTCTGGGACGACCGGAACGCGCCGGAGCAGCTCAACCTGGTGCTGAACGCCGACGCCGCACCCGAGGAGCGGCGCGCCCTCTACTCCAAGCCCTCCCCCGGCGGCTACCTGCAGTTCCTGGACCAGCTGCTGCAGCCGGTCGTGCACGAGGTGACCGCGCGCGGCGCGGACGGCTTCCTGCTCAGCGGCACCTTCCCGCTGCCCGGCACCCACCGCTGGGAGCTGGTCGTGCGCCACCACTGGGGCGAGGAGCAGCACGTCTACCCGGTGGAGATCGCGGACGGCCGGTTCCGGACCGCGCTGCCGGCCGTGCCGACCGCGTCCTTCGCGGGCAACGTGCCGCTGGCCCAGGGCGGCTGGAACGTCTCGTTCCGTCCGGTCGGTGCCACCTTCCACCCGGACATGGCCTCGTACGCGCTGATCGCGCCCGAGTGCTGGAACGCGCTGCCGCTGGAGGTGGAGGCCCGCGGCAAGCGGATCGTGCTGGAGCGGCGCCACCACGACGGCCTGCAGCTGGAGTCCGAGAACATACTGCTTCCGGAGGAGCGCAGCGGCTGGCGCCAGCGCAAGCTGCGGACGGCCGACTACCCGGCCGCCCGCCGGCTGCCGCTGCGCGACACGGTGCTCTACAACGTCGCCCTCGGCGGCCTCTACGCGGACTCGCCGCGGGCGATCCACGAGGAACTGGTGCGCCGCGACCTGCCGCTGCAGCACCTGTGGGGCACCGACGACCTGCAGGCGGACCTGCCGCAGTCGGCGGGCTCGGTGCGGCTCTGGAGCCCGGAGTGGTTCGAGACCCTGGCCACCGCGAAGTACATCGTCACCAGCGCGCACCTGCCGGACTTCTTCGTCCGCCGGCCCGGCCAGATCGTGCTGCAGACCTGGCACGGCTCGCCGCTGAAGCAGATCGGCCACGACTTCGAGAAGGTCTGGTTCACCGACTCGCACTACCTGAAGGGCCTCGCCAAGGAGGTCCCGAACTGGAGCCTGCTGCTGGCCGGCAGCACCTGGGCCGCCCCGGTGCTGCGCCGTGCCTTCGACTTCAAGGGCGAGATCCTCGAGAGCGGCCTGCCGCGCAACGACGTGTTCTTCGCCGCCGACAAGGAGAAGACCGCCGAGCGGGTGCGCGAGCGGCTCGGCCTGCCCGAGGGCAAGAAGGTCGTGCTGTACGCGCCGACCTGGCGCGAGGACCGGCGCCGCCACTACGGCGGCTACCAGCTGCACCTCCAGCTGGACCTGGAGGCGGCGCAGGCCGCGCTCGGCGACGACCAGGTGCTGCTGGTCCGCCGGCACGCCAGCGTCCGCGAGCAGATCCCGAGCGCCGGCAACGGCTACGTCTGGGACGTCAGCAGCTACCCGGACATGGGCGAACTGCTGCTGGCCGCCGATGTGCTGGTCACCGACTACACGGCCCTGACCTTCGACTTCGCCGTGACCGGCAAGCCGATCCTGTTCTTCACCTACGACCTGGCGCACTACCGCGACAACCTGCGCGGCTTCTCGCTGGACTTCGAGGCGGACGCGCCCGGCCCGCTGCTGGCCACGTCCGAGGAACTGGTGGCGGCGCTCGGCCGGGTGGACGAGGTCACCGCCGAGTACGCCGACAAGTACGCGGCGTTCCGCGACAAGTACTGCGACCTGGACGACGGCCACGCCGCCGCCCGGGCGGTGGACGCCATGCTGAGCCGCGAGGCCTGACCGGGAATTCCCGCCCGGTGAGGGGCGCCCGACGCGCATTCCGCGTCGGGCGCCTCTCGCATTTCCCGGCCCCCGATTTCCCGGATTTCGAACTGCAGTTTCCCGAACGAACTCGTCAGCTAATTCTCAGTCAATTCTCAAATTGACCCCGGATACTTTTCCCGGTGAGATGGAAATTCTCGCCGAGAAAGGTCCGTGGCCATGGCTGTCCTCACCCGGTTCGTCCTCCCGCACGCCGCCCCCCGGTTCGGCGACCCGCGCTTCGGCACCCCGCTGCCGGACGAGGAGGAGCACGCCGCCTTCGGACTGCTGCGCGCCCGCTGGACCTCCCGCGGACTGGAGCTCACCGGCTTCGCCCGCCCCGACGACCGGTCCACCGCCCGCCCCGGCTCGGCCTGGACCTGGCTGACGCTGCGCCCCGGCGACGACGGCACACCCCTCCACCTCCCCACCAGGCCCCGCCGGCTGCCCGAGATCACCGACGACAGCGCCCAGCCCGAGCACAACCACGACTGGGCCGGCTTCACCGCCCTGCTCGAGCCGCGCCGGCTGCGCACCGCCGACGGCTGGCTGCTCGGCGACCGGACCGTCGAGGCCACCCTGTTCACCCTCGCCCGGCCCACCCGGCTGCGCCGCCAGTACGGCGGCCTCGCCCCGCACTGGTGCGGCTCCGGCGAGTACCCGCCCGCCCGCTGGGTCGACCACGACGTGCGGCTCCAGCCGTACTTCGCCGGGGGCCGGCTCGCCGTCCGGCTGGAACGCCCCGCCGCCCGCCTCACCCGGGCCGTCCCCGGCCCCGACGGGATCGACCTGCACCTCACCACCACCGGACCGCTCCCGGACCGCACCGCGTTCCGGCTGCGCCACCGCGAGAGCGGCACCGTCCTGATCCGGCCCGCCACCGGCACCGGACGGACCCGCGGCGTCCGCCTGCCGTACGCGCCGTTCACCGCCGACGGGCGCGGCACCGGCGAACTGGAGCACTGGGACGCCGCGTTGGTCCACCCCGACGGCACCGCCGAGCCGCTCGTCCTGGACGAGCGCGGCGGGCCGGTCGCCGGCCAGCACCCGCTGCCCGGGGCCGAGGACCGGGCCCTGCACCTCAAGCACCTGGCCGACGGCCGGCTCCAGCTCTGCGTCCGGCCCGCCGCCGGCTGGGTCGAGCGGCTCACCACCCGGGCCGGCGGCTTCGAACTCACCGGCCACTGCCCCGCCGACGGCCCGCTGGAGCTCGTCCTGCGGCACAACGGCACCGGCGGCGAGGTCCGTCACCCCGTCAGGACCGGCCCGGGCCGACGGTTCACGATCCGGCTGCCCGCCACCCGCACCGGTTCCGACGGCACCGCGCTGCCGCTGCGCAAGGGCCTGTGGGAGGCCACCCTGGAGCCCGTCGGCCGGCCGGGACCGGCCCGCCCGCTGACCGCCTCGCCCGCCGTCCTGGCCGCGCTGCCCGCCGCCACCGAGGCCGGCGGCAAGCGGATCCTGCTGGAGCGCCGCTGGCACGACACCCTGCTGCTGGACTCCACCCCCGTGCTCACCGCCGCCGAACGCAGTGCCTGGACCCAGGCCCGCCAGCGCACCGCCGGCTACCCGGCCGCCTGCCGCGAACCGCTGCGCGAGGCCGTGCTCTACGACGTCTTCGGCGGCCGCGGCTACGCCGACTCACCGCGCGCCGTGCACGCCGAACTCGCCCGCCGGGGCACGCCGCTGGAACACCTGTGGGTGGTCGACGACGCCCAGGCCGAGCTGCCGCCCGGGGTCCGCGCCGTCCGGGTCTGGAGCCCCGAGTGGTACCGGGCGCTGGCCACCAGCCGCTACCTCGTCGGCAACACCCACTTCCCGGACTTCCTGCGCCGGCGCCCCGGTCAGGTCGTCGTGCAGACCTGGCACGGCGCCCTGCTCAAGCGGATCGCCCACGACGTCGAGAACCCCTGGCTCGCCGACCACGGCTACCTCGCGGCCCTCGACCGGGAGACCCCGCACTGGAGCCTGCTGCTCTCCCCCAGCCCCTTCGCCACCCCGATCCTGCGCCGGGCCTTCCGCTACCGGGGCGAGATCCTGGAGTCCGGCTACCCGCGCAACGACGTGCTGGCCCGCCCCGACCCGCGCCGGGCGGCCGCCGTCCGGCGCCGGCTGGGGATCCCGGGGGGCCGGCGGGTGGTGCTCTACGCGCCGACCTGGCGGGAGGACCGGCCTCGCCCGGACGGGGACGGCTTCCGGCTCGACCTGCGGCTGGACCTCGACCGGGCCCGGCAGGCGCTCGGCGAGGACCACGTGCTGCTGCTGCGGCCGCACGCGCACGTCCGCGAGCCGCTGACCGGCACCGGGGACGGCTTCGCGATCGACTGCGCCGACTACCCGGACGTCCAGGAACTGCTGCTGATCGCCGACGTCCTGGTGACGGACTACTCGTCGATCCTGTTCGACTTCGCGGTCACCGGCCGGCCGATGCTGTTCTTCACCTACGACCTGGCGCACTACCGGGACGGCCTGCGCGGCTTCGCCTTCGACTTCGAGGCGCAGGCGCCGGGACCGCTGCTCGACGACTCGGCCGGCCTGGTCGCGGCGCTGCGCGCGCTCGCGGACGACGGCGGCGCGCTGCCGGCCGGGTACGCCGAGCGGTACCGGCGCTTCCGGGACACCCACTGCGCGCTGGACGACGGCGACGCGGCCCGCCGGGCGGTCGACCGGATGCTGCGGCTCGGCGGCCGGCCCGCGGGTCAGGAGAAGGCGTAGGAACGCCAGGGCCGCCAGACCTCGTCGACGTCGAAGCGGGAGAGGCTGAACCCCGGGACCGGGAAGGCCGCGTGGAAGGACCGGGCCTGCTCCTGGGCCCGGTCGAGCACGTCCTCCTCGAGGCCGTGCGCCACCGTCACGTGCGGGTGGTACGGGAAGGCCAGCTCACGGGCCAGCGGACCGGAGCGGACGTCGGCCTCCAGCAGCCGGCACTCCCGCTCGCCCTCCTCCACCCGGACGAAGACCACCGGGGAGACCGGGCGGAAGCTGCCGCCGCCGCGCAGCACCATCCGGAACGGCCGGTGCGCGGCGGCCACCGCCGCCAGGTGCTCCTCGATCTTCGGCAGCTCCTCGACCGGCACCTCGGTGGGCGGCAGCAGGGTGACGTGCGTGGGTATCGACCGGGCCAGCGGATCGCCGTGACCGGCCCGCGCGTCCTGGATCGCCGTGCCGTGCGGATCCGGGACAGTGACGGACACGCCGATGGTCAGGAACTCGGGGAGCTCCTGACCACCGGGCAGGCTCGTCAGCGCAATCACCGCGCGGAGGCCGGGAGGAAGCCGATCCGGTCGTACACCGTGGCCAGCGTCTCGGACGCCACCGCGCGGGCCTTCTCGGCACCCACCGCGAGCGCGCGGTCCAGCTCGGCCGGGTCGTCCAGGAAGGTCCTGGTGCGCTCCTGGAACGGCAGCACCCACTCGGTGAAGAGCTCGGCCAGCTCGGTCTTCAGGGCGCCGTACATCTTGCCCTCGAAGTGCGCGACCAGCTGCTCGACCGACTGCCCGCTGAGCGCCGAGTGGATCCGCAGCAGGTTGGAGACGCCGGCCTTCTCCTGCTCGTCGTAGCTGACGACGGTGCCGGTGTCGGTGACGGCGCTCCTGAACTTCTTGGCGCTGGCCTTCGGCTCGTCCAGCAGGCTGACCAGGCCCTTGGGGGAGGACGCGGACTTGCTCATCTTGACGGCCGGGTCCTGGAGGTCCTGGATCTTCGCCGTCTCCTTGAGGATGTACGGCTTCGGGACCGTGAAGGTCGGGCTGTAGCGGGAGTTGAAGCGCTCCGCGAGGTCGCGGGTGATCTCCACGTGCTGGCGCTGGTCCTCGCCGACCGGGACGGCGTCCGCCTGGTAGAGCAGGATGTCCGCGATCTGCAGGATCGGGTAGGTGAACAGGCCGACCGTGGTGCTGTCGGCGCCGTACCGGGAGGACTTGTCCTTGAACTGGGTCATCCGGGAGGCCTCGCCGAAACCGGTGAGGCAGTTCATCACCCAGGCGAGCTGAGCGTGCTCGGGCACGTGCGACTGGACGAACAGGGTGCAGTGCTCCGGGTCCAGACCGGCGCCGAGCAGCTGCGCGGCGGAGATCCGGGTGTTCTGGCGCAGCGTCGCCGGATCCTGCGGCACGGTGATCGCGTGCAGGTCGACGACCATGTAGAAGGCGTCGTTCTCCTTCTGCAGATCGACCCACTGGCGGACCGCGCCCAGGTAGTTGCCGAGGTGGAAGGAACCGGAGGTGGGCTGGATGCCCGAGAGCACCCGGGGACGGTCCTTGACCGGACCAGTGACCGCTGCGTTGACCATGCGGGCCATTGTTCCAGTTCCACCGACCGGTCAGGAAACCTCCTGCCCCGGCGGTTCCGCCAGTGTGACCGCACTCACCCTCACCCGGGCGATCCGCCGGCCCTCCAGCTTGGCCACCGTCAGCAGCACCTCCTCGCCGGGACCGGCCGGGATCCGCACCCGGTCGCCGTCGGCGGGCAGCCGGCCGAGCGCGGCGACCAGGCAGCCGGCCACCGTCTCGTACGGGCCCTCGGGGAGGGTGACGCCGGTCTCCTCGACGAAGTCGGCCAGGTTGAGCAGGCCGTCGAGCTCCACTCCGCCGCCGGCCAGGCGCCGGGTCGGGGAGGACTCCGGGGTGTCGTACTCGTCCCTGATCTCCCCGATCACCTCCTCCACCAGGTCCTCCAGGGTGACGATGCCGGCGGTGCCGCCGTACTCGTCGACCACGATCGCCAGGTGGTGGCCCTCCCGGCGCATCTCCCCCATCGCCTCCAGCACCCGCTTGGTGCCGGGCAGCAGCTTGATCGGGCGGGCCAGGTCGCGGACCTTGGCGGCCCGTTCGCCGCGCGCCCCGTACAGGTCGCGGACGTGCACGAAGCCGGTCACCGCGTCGTAGCTGCCCTCGACCACCGGGTAGCGGGAGTGCGGCGAGGAGTCCGCCTGGGCGCGGACCTCGGCGAGCGGGCGCTCGGCGTCCAGGAAGGTCACCTCGGTGCGCGGGACCATCACCTCGCGCAGCTGGCGCTCGCCCGCGGCGAACACGTCGGCGATCAGCGTCCGCTCGTCGTTCCCGAGTTCGGTGTTGGCGGCGACCAGGCCGCGGAGCTCCTCCGAGCTCATCGAGCCCCGGCCGGCGGTCGGGTCGCCGCCGAGCAGCCGGACCATCAGGTCGGTGGAGCGGCCGAGCAGCCAGATCGCCGGGCGCAGCACCACCGACATCACGTCGACCACCGGCGCGGCCAGCAGCGCGATGGAGTCGGCCCGCTGGAGGCCGATCCGCTTCGGGGTGAGCTCGCCGAGCACCAGCGAGACGTAGCTGATCACCAGGGTCAGCCCGACCAGGGCGGTGGCGTCGGCGACGCCCTCGGACAGCCCGGCCCGGACGAACAGCGGGGCCACCTTGCCGGCCAGGGTGTCGGCCCCGAACGCGGCGGAGAGGAAGCCCATGCAGGTCACGCCGACCTGGACGGCCGCCAGGAAGCGGTTCGGGTCGGCGGCGAGGTGCGCGGCCCGGGCCGCCCGCCGGGTGCCGCGTGCCTCCAGCGTCCGGATCTGTCCCTCGCGCAGCGAGATCAGCGAGATCTCGGCGACGTTGAACAGGCCGCCCAGGACGATGAAGACGAGGACGAGCGCGGCGTCCTCGATGGTTTCGTTCACAGCGGGCCAGTGTAGGGCGACGGCCCGCCGCCCCCGCGGAACGGGGACGACGGGCCGTCGTGGAGGCGTCGGGGCCGGCTCAGATGAGGCCGAGCTCCTGGACCGCGTCGCGCTCCTCGGTCAGCTCCTGGACCGAGGCCTCGATGCGGCCGCGCGAGAAGTCGGAGATCTCCAGGCCCTGGACGATCTCGAAGGCGCCGTCCTTGGTGGTGACCGGGAAGGAGGAGATCAGGCCGGCCGGGACGCCGTAGGAGCCGTCGGAGACGACACCCATCGAGGTCCAGTCGCCCTCGGCGGTGCCGTTGACCCAGGTGTACACGTGGTCGATGGCGGCGTTGGCGGCCGAGGCGGCCGAGGAGGCGCCGCGGGCGTCGATGATGGCGGCGCCGCGCTTGGCGACGGTCGGGATGAAGTCGTTCTCCAGCCAGGCCTGGTCGCTGCCGACGGCCTCGAAGGCCGGCTTGCCGGCGATCTCGGCCTGGAAGATGTCCGGGTACTGGGTGGCGGAGTGGTTGCCCCAGATGGTGACGCGCTTGATGTCGGAGACCAGGGCGCCGGTCTTCAGCGAGAGCTGGCCGACGGCGCGGTTGTGGTCCAGGCGGGTCATCGCGGTGAAGCGCTCGGCCGGGACGTCCGGGGCGTTGCGCTGGGCGATCAGGGCGTTGGTGTTGGCCGGGTTGCCGACCACCAGGACCTTGATGTCGTCCGCGGCGTGCTCGTTGATGGCCTTGCCCTGCGGGCCGAAGATGCCACCGTTGGCCTGCAGCAGGTCGCCGCGCTCCATGCCGGCGGTGCGCGGACGGGCGCCGACCAGCAGCGCGACGTTGGCGCCGTCGAAGGCCTCGGCCGGCTTGTCGGTGATGGTGATGTCGCGCAGCAGCGGGAAGGCGCAGTCCACGAGCTCCATGGCGGTGCCCTCGGCGGCCTTGAGGCCCTGCGGGATCTCCAGGAGGCGCAGGTTCACCGGGACGTCGGCGCCGAGCAGGTGGCCCGAGGCGATGCGGAAGAGCAGCGCGTAGCCGATCTGGCCGGCGGCTCCGGTGATGGTGACATTGACGGGGGTGCGGGTCATTTCTACCTTCTCCAGCAAATCGCCAGGTGCCCCAGGCACGTCGGCGCGCTGGAGCCGAGGACGGTCTCTCGACATCGAGAGAACCGGCGTCAGGGTATCGCAAAGGGAAGCGTACGCCGCGGTCGCGGTCGTGACTGATCCGTCACAGACGATGACGGCCCCCCGCCCGGGCGTCGGGCGGGGGGCCGTCGGGCGGCTCCCGGTCAGCGGTGCGGACGGCCGGTCAGCGGCGCGGGCGGCCGATCAGCTGGCCGATGTTGTCCAGCAGCGGAAGCTCCAGCCACGGGTTCGGCTGGGCCATCAGGGTGAGCAGGACGATCGACAGGCCCAGGAAGGTCAGCACGATCACATCGGTGAAGCGGCTGCGCACCGCCAGCATGCCGACCTCCGGCAGCACCAGCCGCAGCAGCGCGCCGAGCAGCACACCGCCGCCGACGATCAGCAGCCCGTACTTGAAGCCGTCCTGGAAGTCGGCGAACCAGGTGACCGCCAGACCGGCGGCGACCACCAGCAGGACCACCGTTATCGGCCACTGCCGGACCGGGAGCGCGTGGTCGCGCCCGAGCGCGGCCGCCGAGCCCTCGGGGGGCAGGGTGCCGGTGGTCTTCACCGGCCTGCGCCGGGTCCGGCGCGGTTCGCTCATGGCTTCCCGTCCTTCGGGATCGTCGATCGGATGGGTCCGGGCCGGGCGGGGCCCGGCGGGTCGGGCGCGGTGGTCAGACGCCGGCGCGGCGCTCGGCCGCCACCACGATGTTGTTGAGCAGCATGGCGCGGGTCATCGGGCCGACGCCGCCGGGGTTCGGGGAGATCCAGCCGGCCACCTCGGCCACGTTGGGGTGCACGTCGCCGACGATCTTCCCCTCGCTGCGGCTGACACCGACGTCCAGCACGGCCGCGCCGGGCTTGACGTCCTCCGGCTTGACCAGGTGCGGCACACCGGCGGCGGCGACGATGATGTCGGCCTGGCGCAGGTGGTGGGCCAGGTCGCGGGTGCCGGTGTGGCAGAGGGTGACGGTGGCGTTCTCGCTGCGGCGGGTGAGCAGCAGGCCGATCGAGCGGCCGACGGTCACGCCCCGGCCGACCACGACCACCTCGGCGCCGTCGATCGCCACGCCGTGGCGGCGCAGCAGCTCGACCATGCCGAGCGGGGTGCAGGGCAGCGGGCCCTCGATGCCCAGGGCGAGCCGGCCGAGCGAGGTCGGGTGCAGGCCGTCCGCGTCCTTGTCCGGGTCCATCAGCTCCAGGACCGGGTTCGGGTCGAGGCCCTTGGGCAGCGGCAGCTGGACGATGTAGCCGGTGCAGGTCGGGTCCGCGTTGAGCTCCCGGACGACGTTCTCGACGTCCTCCTGGGTGGCGGTGGCGGGCAGCTCGCGCTGGATCGAGGCGATGCCGATCTCGGCGCAGTCCTTGTGCTTGCCGTTGACGTACCAGCGGCTGCCCGGGTCGTCGCCGACCAGGACGGTGCCGAGGCCGGGCGTGATGCCCTTGGCCTTGAGGGCCGCCACGCGGGTGGCGAGTTCGGACTTGATCGCGGCCGCGGTCGCCTTGCCGTCGAGAATCTGCGCAGTCATGACCCCATTCTCCCGGATCGGGGCGGGAGTCCGTGCCACCGGTCCCGGGCCGCGGACGGGCGCCGCGGGGCGGGCCCGGGAGAGGGCCGGACCGGGGGCGGGCGGGGGCCGGGGCAGGTACCGGAGGCGGGCCGGACAGGGAACGGGCGCGGAACGGGCGGAGGACGGATGGAGGACGGGTGGAGGACGGGTGGAGGCCGCGGGGGCGGTCCGGGCGGGGGCCGGACGGATGCGGAACGTTCGGCTCTTATTGCGGTTGCGCCACAGTCCGGCCCGAGGTGCGGACGCGGCTGGACACGGTACTGCCGTCCGGTCGACGATAAGCAGGCATTCCCCGCCGCATCCGGCCCGGTGACGGGCCGACGGACAGACCCGGCGGGGCGTACTCGGGGGAAGAACGAAGTGAGCCGACCAGACCGCACCGCGCCGACGACCGACCGCCGACGCGGGTTGCCGCGCGCCACCGGGCCGTCCCGGCTCCCGTTCGCACGCTTCCCACGGCCCTGAGCGGGCGCGCGCACCGGTCGGCCCACGCCCCCGGTGTCGGTGTGCTCCGCTAACGTCCCGTCCGACCGGCTACCCGTCCAGCCGGCCCGTTCCGGGGCCTCCGCTGTCCCGTCCCCACTCGTCCCCATCTGCCCGGAGGCATCGATGAGCTACCCGCCCGACCCCAACAACCCGTACAACCAGCCCCAGCAGCCCCAGCAGCCCGGCTACGGCTACCCGCAGCAGGCTCCGCCGGCCGCCGGCTACGGCTACCCGCAGCAGCCCCCGCAGCAGCCGGGCTACGCCGTGCCGCAGCAGCAGGCCTACGGCTACGCGCCGATGCCGGGCACCATCCAGGCGAACAACGGCTACATCAACATCGCCCAGCTCGGCACCGTCAAGCTGGCGACCATGGGCCAGCGCTTCCTGGCCCGTCTGATCGACGGTCTGGCCGTCGGCGCGATCATCGCCCTGGTCATGGCCCTCGGCCTGGCCGGCGCGCTCGGCATCGTCAAGAACACCGACGACTGCACGGGTTACACCTACGGCAGCTCGGCCTACAACGACTGCCTCCAGCAGCAGACCGACGCCGCGAGCGGCATCGTCGCCACCATGATGATCATGATCGGCGTGCTGGCCGTGTTCAACCTGCTCTACGAGTGGCTGCTGGTCTCGTTCGCCGGCGCCACCCTGGGCAAGATGGCCATGGGCCTGCGCGTGGTCAAGGAGAGCACCGGCCAGAACCCGGGCCTGGGCGGCGGCTTCATCCGCTTCATCATCCCGATCGTCGGCGCGGTCCTCTGCTACATCGGCGCGCTGCTGGTCTACCTGTCGCCGTTCTTCGACAACTCCGGGAAGCTGCAGGGCTGGCACGACCGTGCCGCCGGCACCCTGGTGATCAAGAAGTAACGCGGCACCGCGCACGGCGGAACGGCCCGGCCCCCTCGGTGGAGGGAGCCGGGCCGTTCCGTGTCTCCGGGGCGCTCCGTGTTCCGGACCGTTCCGTGTGCCGTGTTCCGTGCCGTTCCGCCGGCGCCGCGGCGCCGGCGGACGCGTCAGTGGAAGAAGTGGCGGGTGCCGGTGAAGTACATGGTCACCCCGGCCTCGGCGGCGGCCGCGACCACCTCTTCGTCCCGGATCGAGCCACCGGGCTGGACGATCGCCCGCACGCCGGCCGCGATCAGGATCGCCGCGCCGTCCGCGAACGGGAAGAAGGCGTCCGAGGCCGCGTACGAGCCCTTGGCCCGCTCGCCGGCCCGCTCCACCGCGAGCTTGCAGGAGTCGACGCGGTTGACCTGGCCCATGCCGACACCCACCGAGGCGCCGTCCTTGGCCAGCAGGATCGCGTTGGACTTCACGGCCCGGCAGGCGCGCCAGGCGAACGCCAGCTCGGCCAGCTCGGCCGGGGACAGCGCCTCGCCGGAGGCCAGGGTCCAGGTCGCCGGGTCGTCGCCCTCGGCGTGCACCCGGTCGGCGTCCTGGAGCAGCACGCCGCCGGAGACCGGGCGCACCTCCTGGCGGTTCGCCGGGGCCTCTGGGGCGAGCAGCACCCGCAGGTTCTTCTTGCGGGCCAGCACCTCGACGGCGCCGTCCTCGAAGCCGGGGGCCACCACGACCTCGGTGAAGATCGGGGCGATCTGCTCGGCCAGCGCCACCGTGACCGGGCGGTTGACCGCGATCACGCCGCCGTACGCGGACACCGGGTCGCACTCGTGCGCCTTGCGGTGCGCCTCGGCGACGTCGGCGCCGGTCCCGATGCCGCACGGGTTGGCGTGCTTGATGATCGCGACGGCCGGCTCGGCGTGGTCGTAGGCGGCGCGGCGGGCGGCATCGGTGTCGACGTAGTTGTTGTACGACATCTCCTTGCCGTGCAGCTGCCGCGCGCCGGCCAGGCCGCCGCTGCCGTCGGTGTACAGCGCCGCGCCCTGGTGCGGGTTCTCGCCGTAGCGCAGCACGTTCTGGCGCTCGAAGGCCGAGCCCAGGAAGGCCGGGAAGGCGTCCTCGGTCTCCGTGTAGCCGGACTCCTCGAACCAGTTGGCCACCGCGACGTCGTAGGCGGCGGTGTGGGCGAAGGCCTGGGCGGCCAGCCGCTTGCGGGTCAGCAGGTCGAAGCCGCCGCCCCGGACGGCCGTCAGCACGTCCTGGTAGCGGGCCGGGTCGACCACCACGGCCACCGAGGGGTGGTTCTTGGCGGCGGCGCGGACCATGCTCGGGCCGCCGATGTCGATCTGCTCGACGCACTCGTCCGGGGTGGCGCCGGAGGCGACGGTCGCCTTGAACGGGTAGAGGTTCACCACGACCAGGTCGAAGGGCTCGACGCCCAGCTCGGCCAGCTGCGCGCGGTGCGACTCCAGCCGCAGGTCGGCGAGGACGCCGGCGTGCACGCGGGGGTGCAGGGTCTTCACACGCCCGTCCAGGCACTCCGGGAAGCCGGTCAGCTCGGAGACCTCGGTCACCGGGACGCCCGCGGCGGCGATCCGGCCGGCGGTCGAACCGGTGGAGACGATGGCGACCCCGGCGGCGTGCAGGCCCTGGGCCAGCTCCTCCAGACCGGTCTTGTCGTACACGCTGATCAGCGCGCGGCGGATCGGCCGGACGTTCTCGGAGACAGGGGGCGTGGTGGGAGCGGCGCTCATGCTCCCACCTCGCTGCGCTCGGCGGGCGCTGCGCGCCAGGCACCGTTCTCGATGATTCGTTCGCTCCGCTCACTCATGTGCCGGAATCCATACCTTTCGGTCCTCGATGCGGTGACCCTCGCGGGCCAGCCGGCCCACGACGTCGACGAGCAGCTTGCGCTCGACAGTCTTGATGCGTTCGTGCAGCGCCTCGCCGCCATCGGCGTGGTCGGCGTCGTGGACCTCCACGACGCCCTGCGCGATGATCGGCCCGGTGTCGACGCCGGTGTCGACCAGGTGGACGGTGCAACCGGTGACCCTCACCCCGTACGCCAGGGCATCGGTGACGCCGTGGGCGCCGGGGAAGGAGGGCAGCAGCGCGGGGTGGGTGTTGACGATCCGTCCGGCGAAGGCCTCGACGAAGCCGGGGCCGAGGATCTTCATGAACCCGGCCGTGACGACCAGGTCCGGCTCGTACCCGGCGACGGAGGCGGTCAGCGCGCGGTCCCAGTCGGCCCGGTCCCCGTGGTCCTTCACCCGGTGCACGAAGACCGGCAGCCCGGCCCGCTCGGCGCGCTCCAGCCCGGCGATGCCGTCCCGGTCCGCGCCCACCGCGACGATCTCCGCCCCGAACCCGGGGTCGGCGACGGCGTCGATCAGCGCCTGGAGGTTGGTGCCGGAGCCGGAGACCAGCACCACCAGACGGGCCGGTCCGGGCGTGCGGGGCGGGAAGAGCTGAGCGGGGGCGGCGGCCACTGCGCGATTCTCCGTAGGTCGGGCGCCGCCCGCTGGTACATCCACCGGCGGTGGGGCCACTACGAACGGCAGGTCGAGCGGGGAGGAACTCCAGGAGAACCCGCCGCGACGCGGGCCCCGGGGAACCCGTGGGAGCTGCTGACCGTCACCACCATAACGGCTGGTCGGACGGCCTCCGAAACACCGTCCGGGGCTACGCGCGTAGCTGAGACCGGGATCTCGCCGGCCGTCCGCGACCGGGCCCGGACCCCGGCGGACCGCCGACTCCCGGGCGGCAGGACGTGCCCGGACCCCCCACAGGGGCCTGCGGGAACATAGGGTGGCGCGGGCACCCGCCCCACCGACCGAGAAGGAATGGCCGAACCATGAGCAGCGGTGACGACACCGGCGAGCGCAACCCCTTCGCGCCGCCGCCGGCGGATGCCCCCGAGCAGCCGTGGCGCCCGCGCGCTCCCCACCCCACCGGCGAGCCCGACCGGCCCGAGGGCCAGGAGGGCGAACCGGACGACCGTCCGCTCGTCCCGCCGCCCCACCCGTGGAGCCCCGGCTACCAGGGCGGCGGCTGGCACCCCCGCCCGCCCGCGCCGCAGCCGCCCCGGCTCGACCCGAACGACCCCGCCCAGCGCAAGGCCCGCAACGCCGCGCTGGCCGGCATGGCCGCGCTGGTCTGCGCGTTCGCCGCGCTGCACTACGTCGCCCTGTTCGTCGGCGCGCTGGCCATCGTCTGGGGCGTCTCGGCGATGCGCGCGCCCCGGCCGGCCGGCACCGACGGCGGCACCCCGGCACCCGCCGGCCCCGGCGCGCAGAACCCGCTCACCCCGGCGGCGCTGGCCGGCGTCCTCACCGGCGCGATGACGGTGGTCTTCGTCTCCTCGGTGCTCGGCCTCGCGCTGTACTACAACGACTACGTGACCTGCGTGCAGGACTCGCTGACCTCCAGCGGCGCCGACGGCTGCGACCGGCTCGCCCCGCAGTGGTACGTGGACATCACCAAGAAGAGCGACTGAGCCGGATCACCGCGCCCGGCCGCCGGGGACACCGGGGGTGTCCTGAGCCGCGGCGGTCGCCGGATCCGTCGCCGTGCCGGGGACTCCTGCCAGGCGGGTGACCGCCGCGTACGCGCGAGCGCGCAGCAGGAGTGCGCCCCGGCGGGCGGTCCCGGTGAGCGCCCCCGGCACGAGGGAGGCGCCCGCCCGCCACGAGCCGCGGGGGCCGCCCGCCGCCGGCCGCAGCGCCCGGGACCGCGCCAGCACCGCGACCGGGGCGGCCACCAGGGCGACCCAGCCCGCCGCCGCCGGCGCCGTCCACCAGGGCACCGGCCCCAGCTCCGCCATCCGGCCCGCCCCCAGCGCCCCGCCGGCGAGCCACCCCAGCCCCGCCGCCGCGGCACCGACCAGCAGCCCGGACACCAGCGCCGCCACCACCGTCGCCGTCACCGGCCACGGGCCGCCCGGCCGCACCGGCCCGGCGGCCCGCCCGCCGCCCGCCGAGGCGGCCCGGCCCAGCAGCAGCCCCGGCACCACGCCCGCCAGCGCGGGCAGCACGCACACCGCCAGCCGCCAGCCGCCCGCCCCCGGCTCCGGGAGCAGCGCGAACAGCGGGAACTCCGGCACCGGGCCCAGCGCCGTCCGCACCGGCGACACCACCGTCCCCGCACCCACCGCGAACCCCGGCCCGAGCGCGTACGCCGTGCCCCACAGCACCGTGTTCGGCAGCAGCACCAGGGTCAGCAGCAGCGCTCCCGCCACCGCCGCCGGCCCACCGGCGAGGACCGCCGACCCGGCGCCCCCGCCCACCGCGGTGAGCACCGCCGCCACCGCGACCACCAGTCCGCCGGCCGCCAGCAGCCCCGCCCCGGCCGCCAGCGCGGCGACCCGGACCACCGGCGCGCCACCGGTCGGCCGAACCCGCTCCGGCAACCCGGCCAGCGCCCGTTCCAGGGCCTCCGCCCCGACCGGGGCAGCCCCCGGCCGCCGCGCACCGGCCGCCACCGCCAGCCCGGCCACCAGCGCGACCGCCGCGAGATCGGCCACCACCCGGGCCCGGAACTCCCCCGCCCCCGCGCACTGCGCCACCACCGCGCAGGCCACCGCGCAGTAGCCCGCCCAGACCGCCCGGACCCCGCCGCGGCCCCCCGGCCGTCCCTCGCCGCGCGCCGCCACCCGACCGGCCGCCCGGTACAACTGGCCCACCGCCAGCAGCCCGAGCCCCAGCGGTGCGACCGAGAGCGGCACCCCGGCCGACCCGCGCAGCACCGGCGCACCGTGCCCCAGCAGCCACAACGCGGACGCCAGTCGCAGCGCGCCGGCCGCGCCGTCGTCCGCGAACGGGGTCACCACCCAGAGCCCGAGCACCGGAACGGTGACCACCGCCAGCCCGAGCAGGGCCGTCCGGACCCCGGTGAGCAGGGCGGAGAGGACGGGTCTGGCCCCCAGTTCGCCCGGCGCTCCCAGAATCGGACGACCCGTCAGCTGCGTCATGGGCCTCATCGTGCCAAGGCGACTCGCCATGCTCCGTGAAGAGGCAAACCGCCGGGGTGTCCCAGATTATTGGCTTATGCGCATTTTCAGACCATGCCCTCTCGCCGCCGCGACCGATCCGGCCCGGAGCGTCTGATGACCAAGCCCCCGACCGCCGCCCGCACCGGCACCCAGCCCTCACCTCCCGCCGCACCCGCCGCAGCCGCCGCCGCGCCCGCCCCGACGAACCGCGGCGGGAAGGGTCGCCCCGGGAAGCGCAAGGGCGGCCGGGGCCGGACCGGCACCACCACCGGGACGGAGGGGGCCGCGCAGAACGGCGGGGGGATGCCGAACGCGGACGCGGCGGCACTGCTGCGCCGGCTGACGGCCCGTGAGGCCGAGGCCTTCGCCCATCTCGCCGACGGCCGGGACCTCGCCGAGACCGCCGCCGCGCTGGGCGTCACCCCCACCACCGCCCGCAGCTACCAGCACCGGGCGCTGCGGAAGCTGGGCACCCGCACCCAGGCCGAGATCGCCGCTCTGGCCGCGCTGCTGCCGCCGCCGGGGCCGGGCGCCTCGTCGGCTCCGGCTCCGGCTCCGGCTCCGGCGAAGGCGAAGGCGTCGGCTCCCGCGAAGGCCGGGGCGGACGGCGACGGCCGCCGCCCGGTCGCGCCCGGGCACTCCCCGGGCCGGAAGGCCGCCCCGTCCCGGTCGGCACCCGCCGCTCCGACGGCCGGGCCCGCACGCACCGGCCGACCGACGGGGGCGGCGGCGAAGGGGACGACGACGCCCCGGAACACCCCGGCCGCGGCACCGGTGCCGCCCGCCCCCGGTCCGCAGCCCGCAAGGACCCGGCCGGACGCGGTCGGCGCGGCCGAGCCCACCGCCGCACAGCCGCCGGTCACCGCGCCCTCGCCCGCCCGGCCCACGCGGACGGGCAGAGGCCCCGAGCCCCGCCCGACGGGCGTCACCGGCGGGCCCGGACGCCGGTCCGGACCGGCGTCGGCATCGACACCCGCACCGGCTCCGGCCGCCGACGAGGCCGCGGCCGGACCGCCCCCCGACACCGGTGGACGCCCGCCGGCGACGTTCGACGAGGTGTACGAGGCGGCACACACCCGGCTGGTGCAGCAGGTGTTCCTGCTCACCGCGTGCAAGCACCGGGCGGTGCACTGCGTCGGGCGGGCGTTCGGCGAGGCGCGACGGCAGTGGCCGGAGGTGGCCGCCGGGGCCGAGCCCGAGCAGTGGGTGCGGACGCGGGCGTTCGAACTGGCGCTGTCCCCCTGGCACCGGGGCGGACCCCGGCGGGCGCACGCGTGGCGCTTGCCGCACCGGCGGATCAAGGTGCGGCCGGCGGACGAGGGCCAGGCGGTGCTGCCGGACCACGACCGCCTCACCGACCGGGACCGGGCCCTGCTCAAGGCGCTGCGCCGGCTCTCCCGTCCGCAGCGCCGGGCGCTGGTGCTGCACGACGGCCTGGGCCTGCCGGCCGCGGCGGTGGCGGTGGAGGTGGAGTCCACGGTCGCGGCCGCCGAGGGGCGGGTGTGGGCGGCGCGGACGGCGCTGACCCGCTGGGTCCCGGACCTGGTGGGGCCGGATCCGGCGGCGGAGGGGTTCGCGGACCGGCTGTGCGGGCTGCTGCACCGGGCCGCGGTGCGCGGGGTGCCGGAGCCGCACCGGCCGCCGGTGCCGCTGCTGCGGGCCCGGCAGGGGCTGGTGCACGCGGGCCGGACGGGAGCGGCGGCGCTGCTGACGGTGGCCGTCGGCGGCGCGGTGGCGGCGACGCTCGCGGGTGGCGGGCCGGGCGAGCTGTTCCGGCCGCCGGATCCGCCGCCGCCGGTGCTCTGCGCGCCCGTGCCGACGCTCGCGACCGAGCCGGAGGCACTGCTGCCGCTGCTCCCGGAGGGGGCGCCGTCCGGGATCCACAGCCTCTGGTGCTCGCCGACGCCGGGGCTGGAGCCGGTCGTGGTGGACCCGCCGCCGCCCCGGACGGACGGGCCGTACCGGCCGCCGGCGGGCGGGCGGGCCGGGGTGGCGCTGCCGCCGCCGGCCGCGGTGGCCCCGGAGCCTCCGGGCTGCGCCTCCTGGGTGCTGCGCCCCTGCCCGGCGGAGCACCGGCCGCCGCGCTGACCCCGGCCCCGCCCCCGGGAACGACGGCACCCCCGGGCACGACGGCGGCCCGGGGGAAGGCGGCGGCCCGGGGGAAGGCGGCGGCCCCGGGAACGCCAGCGCCCCCGCACCGGCGAGGCCGGGCGGGGGCGCTGTGCGAGCGGGGGGGCGTCAGCCCTTGAACAGCTCACGGGCCAGGCGGGCGGTCTCGGACGGCGTCTTGCCGACCTTGACACCGGCGGCCTCGAGGGCCTCCTTCTTCGCCTGGGCGGTGCCCGAGGAGCCGGAGACGATGGCGCCGGCGTGGCCCATGGTCTTGCCCTCCGGGGCGGTGAAGCCCGCGACGTAACCGACGACCGGCTTGGTGACGTGCTCGGCGATGTAGGCCGCGGCACGCTCCTCGGCGTCGCCGCCGATCTCACCGATCATGACGATGAGCTCGGTCTCCGGGTCCTCCTGGAACGCCTTGAGGGCGTCGATGTGGGTGGTGCCGATGACCGGGTCACCGCCGATGCCCACGGCCGAGGAGAAGCCGATGTCCCGCAGCTCGTACATGAGCTGGTAGGTCAGGGTGCCGGACTTCGAGACCAGACCGATCTTGCCGGCCTTGGTGATGTCGGCCGGGATGATGCCGGCGTTCGACTGTCCGGGGCTGATCAGGCCGGGGCAGTTCGGGCCGATGATCCGGGTCTTGTTGCCCTTCGAACCGGCGTAGGCCCAGAAGGCGGCGGTGTCGTGCACCGGGACGCCCTCGGTGATGACGACGGCCAGGCCGATCTCGGCGTCGATGGCCTCGACGACGGCGTCCTTGGTGAACTTCGGCGGCACGAAGATGACCGTGACATCGGCACCGGTCTTCTCGATGGCCTCGGCGACGGTGCCGAAGACGGGCACCTCGGTGCCGTCGACGTCAACGGTGGTGCCGGCCTTGCGCGGGTTGACACCGCCGACGATCTGGGTGCCGGAGGCGAGCATGCGGCGGGTGTGCTTCATGCCCTCGGAGCCGGTCATGCCCTGGACGATGACCTTGCTGTCCTTGGTAAGGAAGATAGCCATGGTGTGAAAGTCCCCTTCCTTACTTGTTGGCCAGCTCGGCGGCGCGGTCGGCCGCACCGTCCATGGTGTCCACCTGCTCGACGAGCGGGTGGTTGGCGTCGGTCAGGATCTGCCGGCCCAGCTCGGCGTTGTTGCCGTCGAGACGGACGACCAGCGGCTTGGTGACCGCCTCGCCCTTCTCCTCGAGCAGCGCGAGGGCCTGCACGATGCCGTTGGCGACCGCGTCGCACGCGGTGATGCCACCGAAGACGTTGACGAAGACCGACTTGACGTCGGCGTCGCCGAGGATGATCTCCAGGCCGTTCGCCATGACCTCGGCGGAGGCGCCGCCACCGATGTCGAGGAAGTTGGCGGGCTTGACGTTGCCGTGCTTCTCGCCGGCGTACGCGACCACGTCGAGGGTGCTCATGACGAGGCCCGCGCCGTTGCCGATGATGCCGACCGCACCGTCGAGCTTGACGTAGTTGAGGCCCTTGGCCTTGGCGGCGGCCTCCAGCGGGTTGGCCGCGGCCTTGTCCTCGAGCGCCTCGTGCTCGGGCTGGCGGAACTCGGCGTTCTCGTCCAGGGAGACCTTGCCGTCGAGCGCGATGATCTTGCCGTCACCGGACTTGATCAGCGGGTTGACCTCGACGAGGAGGGCGTCCTCCTTGATGAAGACGGTCCACAGCTTCTGCAGGACGTCGGCGACCTGGTCGGCGACCTCGGCCGGGAACTTCGCCGCGGCGACGATCTCGGCGGCCTTCTCCGGGGTGCAGCCCTCGTTGGCGTCGACCGGGATCTTGGCGAGCGCGTCGGGGTTCTCCTCGGCGACGACCTCGATCTCCACGCCGCCCTCGACGCTGGCCATGGCCAGGAAGGTGCGGTTGGTGCGGTCCAGCAGGAACGAGACGTAGTACTCGTCCTTGATGTCCGCGGTCTGGGCCAGCATCACCTTGTGCACGGTGTGGCCCTTGATGTCCATGCCGAGGATCTGCTCGGCCTTGGCGACGGCGTCCGCCGGGTCGGCGGCGAGCTTCACGCCGCCGGCCTTGCCTCGGCCTCCCACCTTCACCTGAGCCTTGACGACGGCGCGGCCGCCGAAGCGCTCGGCGATGGCGCGAGCCGCTTCGGGGGTCTCGATGACATCGCCGTCAAGCACGGGAACGCCGTGCTTGGCGAAGATGTCCCTCGCCTGGTACTCGAACAGGTCCACGTGTTTGTCCTTGTTCGTGGTCGCGGATTGTGTCTCTACGAGCGTGCCACGGCAGGATCTTCGCTGCGGGTCGTCGGGGCGGTGCGGGTACGCAGAGGTACGGCCTTGCGGCCCACACAGCCACGGGCGCACACGTCAATTCACACGCGCGTCACGTCCGTCTGGCAGGTTATCCCCGCCGGACGGGCCTGTTTCGCCCGGGGCCTGCCCGTCTTTGGTGAGAACCGTCACAGAAAGCCCGACAGGCGTGCGCCGGGCGCTCGGACCGGCGGGTTTGCTCGTCCACGCCCCATGTTCGCCCGTACGAGTGAGACCGGCGTGCGCCGGGCCGACCACCGCGGTCGCGGCCGCCGGGCGGCGGCCTTTCACACCCCCCGGTCCGGTACCGGGATCGGGCGCTTCCCGATCGCCGCCGCCATGATCTCCGGGAAGGCGTCGGGGGTGCACGCGAAGGCCGGGGCGCCGAGAGCGGCCAGTGCGGCGGCGTGCGCGTGGTCGTAGGCCGGCGCGCCCTCGTCGGAGAGCGCCAGCAGGGCGACGAACTCGACGCCCGCCGCCTTCATCGCGGCCACCCGCTTGAGCATCCCGTCCCGGATTCCGCCCTCGTAGAGGTCGCTGATCAGGACGACGACCGTCTCGGCCGGCCGGGTGATCCGGGACTGGCAGTAGGCCAGCGCCCGGTTGATGTCGGTGCCGCCGCCGAGCTGGGTCGCGAAGAGCACGTCGACCGGGTCGGCCAGCTGCTCGGTGAGGTCGACCACCGAGGTGTCGAAGACCACCAGCCGGGTGTCCAGGCTCTTCATCGAGGCGAGCACGGCACCGAACACCGCCGCGTGCACGACGGACGCAGCCATCGAACCGGACTGGTCGACGCAGAGCACCACGTCCTTCCTGACCGCGCGCCGGGCCCGGGCGAAGCCGACCAGCCGCTCGGGGACGACGGTGCCGTGCTCGGGCAGGTAGTTCCGCAGATTGGCCCGGACGGTGCGGTCCCAGTCGATGTCGCGGTGGCGCGGACGGCCGACCCGGGCGCTGCGGTCCAGCGCGCCGCCGACGGTGGCCCTGGTGCGGTCGGCCAGTCGGCGCTCCAGCTCGGCGACCACCGTGCCGACGACCGCGCGGGCGGTCTCCCGGGTGGTCTCGGGCAGCGCGTGCTTGAGCGAGAGCAGGGTGGCGACCAGGTGGACGTCCGGCTCGACGGCCTCCAGCATCTCCGGTTCCAGTAGCAGCTGCTCCAGCCCGAGCCGGGTGATCGCGTCCTGCTGCATCAACTGGACGACGGTGGACGGGAAGTACTCGCGGATGTCGCCCAGCCAGCGGGCCACCTGCGGGGCCGAGCCGCCCAGGCCCGCGGAGCGGCGCCCGGAGCGCGGCTGCCCGGACCGGCCCTCCTCGGGGGCGCCCCGGTAGAGCGCGGCGAGCGCGCCGTCCATCGCGGCGTCCCGGCCGTGCAGGGCGCGGCCGGTGCCGTCGGCCTCGCCGCCGAGGACCAGCCGCCAGCGGCGCAGCCGCTCGTCGGCGGGGGCGGTGGGGAGCAGGGGGGTGCCGGCGGTCATCGGGGGCTCCTCTGGGTGCGGTCTGCGTCTGCGGTCTGTGGTCTGCGGTCTGCGGGAGGGGACGGGACAGGACGGGGTGGCCGGTGGCCGTCAGGTGTCGCGGCCCCCGGCCTGCCGGGGGATCCTCGGGCGCTCGCCCCCGGGGCCGGCCCCGGCGCCCGGCCCGGTCGCGGCGGCGGTCGGCAGGCCGAGCAGCAGGGCGACCACCGGCAGCGCGGCGCCGGCCCGGTCGAGGTCCACCTCGGCGGCCTCCGCCGAGGGTCCGGCGTCGCCGGCGTCGAGCGGGCCGGCCGCCACCCGGCTGCCGACGGTGTGTCTGACCCCGGCCTCCAGGGTGGCGAAGGTGCGGCGCAGCAACGGCAGCAGATCGGTGAAGACCTCCGCCGGGACACCGGTCAGCCAGGCGTCCAGCAGGCCCAGCAGCCGGGGGTCGTGCAGCAGCAGCGTGCCGCCGCCGGACAGGAAGCCCTCGACCCACCCGGCCGCGTCCGCCGGGCTGTTGGCGGTGGAGAGCACCAGGCCGAGCCGCCGCCCGGCCTCCGCCGGGTCCAGCCGGCCGTCGTCCAGCAGCAGCCGGACGGCCCGCCCGCGCAGCAGTCCGGGCACGCCGGTGGCCGGTCCGCCGGAGGGCTCGCGCCGGGCGAGCGACCGCAGCGTGCCGGCCCAGCGGTCGGCGAGGTCGTCACCCCCGCCCAGCAGGCCGATCGCGGCATGCACCTCGTCGAGGTGGGCGCGCATCACGCCCGCACCGGCGGCGTCCAGGCCGGTGCAGGCGGGCGGCAGGCCGACCCGGATCCGGTCGGCGATCCCCCCGGCCACCTCGCCGAGGGCGCCGTGGTCGGTGCCCCGGACGTCGCCGTACCGCAGTGCGCGGACCAGCGCGGGCAGGGCGCGGGCCAGGTGGGCGACATCGGTGTCCAGTGCGGCGAGGTCGGCGAGCGCCCGCATCACGGCGGGCAGCGCCTCGGCCAGGCCGGCCACCAGGCAGGTCTCCACCAGCCCGGTGAGCTCGGCGAGTTCGGCCGCCGCCCGGGCGGTGCCGACGGCCTTGCCGACGGCGGCCCGCTCGACCGTGGTGCCCCACTGGGTGGCCTCGGCGATCCGCACGGCGAACTCGGGCTGCCAGCACAGCCGCCAGCTCTCCCGGAAGGTGCCGGTGGAGGCGACCCGGGAGCGGACCGGCACGCCCCAGTCGACGCCCAGCAGCCGCAGCCGGTGCAGCAGCCGGGAGCGGGCCGCGTCGGTCTCCTTGCGCAGGTCGAGGTCGAGGTCGCGCGGCTCGGGCACGGGCTTGAGCCGCAGGGTGCGCTGGAGCCGGGCCAGGTCGCGCTGGAGCGGGACGGCCGGCGCGTCCTCGGGCACCGAGCCGAGTGCGTCGCCGATCACCAGCCGGTCCTGGACCAGCGCCAGGGCGACGTCCGAGCCCTCGCACATCACCGCGCGGACGGCGTCCAGCGTCTCGGTGAGCCCGGCCAGCGGGCGGCCGCGCAGCCCGGCCAGGGCGCGGGCCAGCCGGACCGCCTCGATGACGTGCGCGGAGGAGACCGGGTGGTCCTCGGCGCGGAGCAGGCCGGCGGCCCGGGTGAGCCAGCCGGGCAGCGGGTCGCCGTCCGTCCGGTGCAGGTGGTGGTACCAGCCCGGGGAGACGATCCCGGCGCCGTAGCCGGCCAGTTGGGAGAGCCGGCGGTGCGTCCAGGGCACCCAGGTGATCTCGGTCCGCACCTTCTTCGGCAGCCCGGCGAGCAGCGCGCGGTCCTCGGCGACGGCCGGTGTCCGCGCCAGCGCCGGGACGTGGAAGGCGCCGCAGACCACCGCGATCCGGCGGTGGCCGGCCCGGCGGGCGGCGCGGATCCGGCCGCGCATGTACGCCTCGCGCTGCCGGTCGCGCAGGCTCTCCGCGCCGTCCTCGCGCAGCACCGCCATCGCCTCCGCGACGGCCGCGAACGGCGCGAGCGCGTCCTCGCCGTCGGCGGGGCGGCGGTGCTCGACGACGTCCTCCCACCAGCGCTCGGGGTCGTCGTGGCCGGCCGCCTCGGCGAGCCGGGCGATCGGGTCGCGCGGCAGGGCGGTGTCCTCCTCGGCGCCGCCGTCCCCGCCCTCCGCGCCCTCGGCGCCCTCGGCGAAGGAGTGGCCGGCCGGCAGGTCGACGAACTGGAGCGGCACCCCGCGGTCGACGGCGTACCGGATCGCCACCCACTCCGGCGAGAACTCGGCGAAGGGCCAGAACGCGGCCCGGGCCGGGTCGTCGGCCGCGTGGGCCAGCAGGGCGACCGGCGGCACCATGTCCTTCGCGGCGGCCAGCCCGAGGATCGGCTCGGCCTCCGGCGGCCCCTCCACCAGGACCGCGTCCGGCCGCAGCCGCTCCAGCGCGGCCGCCACCGCGCGGGCCGAGCCCGGTCCGTGGTGCCGTACTCCCAGCAGCGTCACCTCTGCGCTCATCGCGCCCTCCCTCCGGTTGTCGGCGAGTCCTGCGGTCCCGCGGCCCCGCGGCTCAGCGGGCGTTCTCTCGGGCGGCGCGGTAGAAGTCCTGCCAGCCGTCCCGCTCGCGGACCACGCCCTCGACGTACTCGCGCCAGATCTGCTGGTCGGCGGCGGGGTCGCGGACCACGGCGCCGATCACCCCGGCCGCGACGTCGCCGGCCCGCAGCACTCCGTCGCCGAAGTGCGCGGCGAGCGCCATGCCGTTGGTGACCACCGAGATGGCCTCGGCGGTGGACAGGGTGCCGCTCGGGGTCTTCACCTTGGTCCGCCCGTCGGTGGTGAGGCCGGCCCGCAGCTCCCGGAAGACGGTCACCACCCGCCTGATCTCCTGTGCTCCGCCCGGCAGTTCGGGCAGCTGGAGCGAGCGGCCGAGCTGCTCGACCCGGCGGGTGACGATCTCGACCTCCTCCTCCAGCGAGCCCGGCAGCGGCAGCACCACGGTGTTGAAGCGGCGGCGCAGCGCGCTGGACAGCTCGTTGACCCCCCGGTCGCGGTCGTTGGCGGTGGCGATGACGTTGAAGCCGCGCACGGCCTGGGTCTCGGTGCCCAGCTCCGGGATCGGCAGGGTCTTCTCGGACAGGATGGTGATCAGACCGTCCTGGACATCCGCGGGGATGCGAGTGAGCTCCTCGACCCGGGCGATCCGGCCGTCCGCCATCGCCCGCATCAGCGGCGAGGGGACGAGCGCCTCCCGGCTGGGCCCGTCGGTGAGCAGCCGGGCGTAGTTCCAGCCGTAGCGGACCGCCTCCTCCGGGGTGCCCGCGGTGCCCTGCACCAGCAGCGTGGAGTCGCCGCTGATCGCCGCCGCCAGGTGCTCGGACACCCAGGTCTTGGCGGTGCCCGGCACTCCGAGCAACAGCAGCGCCCGGTCGGTGGCGAGCGTGGTGACGGCGACCTCCACCACCCGGCGCGGGCCGATGTACTTGGGCGTGATCACGGTGCCGTCGGCCAGTTCGCCGCCCAGCAAGTAGGTGGCGACGGCCCACGGGGAGAGCCGCCAGCGCTCCGGGCGCGGACGGTCGTCCAGGGCCGCCAGCGCGGCCAGCTCGGCGGCGAACGCGTCCTCCGCGTGCTGCCGCAGGACATCGGTCACGAGGTCGGTCATCGGGGCCCCTTCGGGTCGGCCCTCCGGGCACACGGATGCCCGGGCGGCGGGATGGTCGGGGGAGCCGGATCGGCGTCCCGGCCTGCGGGAACCAGCCTGCACCGGACCACTGACAATCCTGACCGGACCTCAGTTCGGTTCGTCCGGCGGCCGGGTCGGCCTGTCAGACCCGGCACCTAACGTCGTCGCCATGGAGGAACGCTGGAGCACCGAACACGTCCTGTCCCTCGCGCCCGACGCCGCCTCGCGGAAGGCCGCGGGCAAGCTCTCCACGTCCGCGCCCTGGTCCGCCGCGGGCACCGACGGCGAAGCGGTCTGGGGCGAGTGCCGGGGCAGCGGCGGCACGCCGTACCGCACGGTCGTCGAACTCGCCGCGCCCGCCTACCGGTGCAGCTGCCCGAGCCGGAAGTTCCCGTGCAAGCACGCGCTCGGACTGCTGCTGCTCTGGAGCGGCTCCCCCGACGCCGTGCCGGACGGCGCCGAGCCCGCCGACTGGGCCGCCGAATGGCTGAAGGAGCGCCAGGAGCGCTCCGGGCAGCGGGCCGGGCGGGCGGCGGCGCCGGCCGACCCGGCCGCCGCCCTGCGCCGCGCCGGGAAGCGCTCCGCCCGGGTCGCGGCCGGCGCCGCCGAACTGCGGCTGCGGCTCGCCGACCGGGTCCGGCACGGCCTCGCCGACCGCTCCACCGCCGGCCCCTGGGAGGAGGTCGCGGCCCGCATGGTCGACGCCCAGGCGCCCGGACTGGCCACCAGGGTCCGCGAACTCGACGCGCTGCCGCAGCACCGGCTGCTGGAGGAGTACGCGATGCTGCACCTGCTCGCCACCGCCGCGACCCGCCTCGACGAGCTGCCCGCGCCGCTCGCCGCGACCGTGCGCGCCCGAGTCGGCTACACCACCGAGACCGCAGAGCTGCTGGCCGGCCCGACCGTCCGGGACCGCTGGCAGGTGCTCGGCAGCCGCACCTCGCCGATGGAGGGCGGCGCCGACGAACGGCTGACCACCCGTCGGCTCTGGCTGCACGGCGCCAAGACCGGCCGCCAGGCCCTGCTGATCGCCTTCGGCCGCCCCGGGCAGGCGCCCGAACTCGCCCTGCCCACCGGCCGGGTGGTCGAGGCCGAGCTGGCCTTCCACCCCGGAGCCCGCCCGCTGCGGGCGGTCCTCGGCACCCGCTACGGCGCGCCGGGGGCCGCGCCCGACGGCCCGCCGGCCGGCCTGGGCGTCGCCGAGGCGGCGGCCGGCTACGGCACCGCGGTGGCCGACGACCCGTGGCTGGACGCCTGGCCGACCGTGCTCACCGGGGTCGTGCCGGTGCTCTCCCCCGAGGGCTGGCAGCTCACCGACGGCCGCCACACCGCCCCGGTGCACCGCGCGGCCGTCACCGAGGCCGCGCTGTGGCGGCTCGCCGCCGTCTCCACCGGCCGGCCCGTCACCGTCTTCGGCGAGTACGGCCACCAGGGCTTCGCCCCGGTCACCGCCTGGGGCGCGGACGGCCGCCCGATCGGCCTCACCGCGCCCTGAGCCGGCCGCCCCGGGCCCGCGCGCCACCGCCGGACCCGACCGGCCCGAACCGGCCCGACCCGACCGAACCCGCCCGACGTCCGACCCGACGTCCGACCCGACCCGTTCCACCGGAGGAGGAGGCCCCGTGCCCGACCCCTGGGAGTCCCTGCAGACCGCCGCCCTGCTGGGCACCGACCGCCGACCGCTCCCCGCGCCCGGCCCGGCCGCCCCGTACGACGGCGCCGTCGACCGCGCCGACCCGGCCACCGCCCTGCTCGAACTCGCCGCCCTGGAGACGGTCCGCCGCCGCGCCGGCGCGCTGCCCGCCCCGGCGGACGGCCCGCCCGCCGCCCCGGCCGCCGAGGACCACCGGACCGAGCTGCCCGCCGCGGCCGCCCGCCGGCTCTCGCTGCTGCTCTCCACCCGCGGCACCGGCGGGGGAGTTCTCGCCAACCTCGGCGAGCTGCTCCCGCAGTGGCTCGCCACCGCCCGCGACCGCGGCTACCGCGTGCCCGCCGCGAGCGTCCCCGCCCTGCTGGACGCCGCCCGCGCCCGCAGCGAACTGCGCCCGGACGCGGTCGCGCTGGCCGGCCCGCTCGGCCGCTGGCTCGCCGAGCGCAATCCGGACTGGCGGTTCGTGCAGCGCGCCGCCCGGCCCCCGGCACCGGCGGCGGACACCGCCCCCGCCGAGGGGGACCAGCTCTGGCACGAGGGACTGTTCGCCGAGCGGGTCACCCACCTCACCCTGCTCCGCCGCCGCGACCCGGCGGCCGGCCTGGCGCTGCTGCGCGGCACCTGGCCCACCGAACGGGCCGAGGACCGGCTGCTGTTCCTGGACGCCCTCCAGGAGGGCCTCTCGCCCGCCGACGAGCCGTTCCTGGAGGCCGCGCTGGGCGACCGCAGCAAGAACGTCCGGGCCACCGCCGCCGAGCTGCTCTCCACCCTGCCCGGCTCCGCGCTGGCCGCCCGGATGGCCGAGCGCGCCCGCACCGCCGTCCGGCTCTCCGAGCACGGCACCCATCTGCTGGTCACTCCGCCGGCCGCCTGCGACCCCGCCATGCAGCGCGACGGCATACCGCCCAAGTCGCCCACCGGGCGCGGCGAACGGGCCTGGTGGTTCGGCGAGGTGATCGCCGCCGCGCCACTGGCCCTGTGGACCGCGCACACCGGCCTGACGCCGGAGCGGCTGCTCGGCCTGCGGGTCGGCGACGCCATCGACGAGACCAGCAGCACCTGGGCGGACGACCTGCGCGAGGCCTGGGCCCGGGCCGCCGTCCGCCAGCAGGACCCCGACTGGGCGCGCGCCCTGCTCGGCCCCCCGCCCGTCCCCGGTCCCGGGCGGACGGCCCGCGCCACCGGCGCCCCGGCCAAGCTGCTCGCGGTGCTCCCGCCCGCCGAACGCGCCGTCTGGACGGCCGCCTTCGTCGAGGCGCACGGCCTGGGGGACGCCTTCCAGCTGCTCGGGGCCTGCGCCACCCCGTGGACGCCGCCGCTCTCCACCGCCGTGGTCGGGGCCCTGGCCCGGGCGGCCGGTTCCGGGGCCTACCCGTGGAGCCACAGCGGCGTGCTGGGCATGACCGAGCGGGCGCTCTCGCCGACGGCCGCCGGGGCGGTCGAGGAGCTGGCCGCCGGGGCCGCGCCCGCCACCGCCTGGGGCGAGACCTTCACCCGGCTGGCCGGGACGCTGCGGTTCCGCGAGGCGATGCTCGCCGAGCTGGCGGCCTGACCCGGGCCCGCCCCGGCCCGTGGGGCGATGCCGCGCGGGGGGATGCGGCGCGGGCCGAACCAGCCGGGGCCGAACGGCCCCGGCCCGGCCGTCAGCCGGCGGCGCGCAGGTTGGCCGTGACCCAGGCGACCACCTCGGTGGTCGGAGTGCCCGGGGTGAAGATGTCGGCGACGCCCATCGCCTTCAGCTCGACGATGTCCTCGGGCGGGATGATCCCGCCGCAGAACACCTTGATGTCCGCCGCGTCCCGCTCCTTCAGCAGCTCCAGCACCCGCGTGCACAGGCTCATGTGCGCGCCGGACAGGATCGACAGGCCGATGCCGTCGGCGTCCTCCTGGATCGCGGTGTCGACCACCTGCTCCGGCGTCTGGTGCAGGCCGGTGTAGATGACCTCCATGCCGGCGTCGCGCAGGGCGCGCGCGATGACCTTGGCGCCTCGGTCGTGCCCGTCGAGCCCCGGCTTGGCGACCACCACGCGGATCGGTCCTGACACACCCATCACTGCCTCCTGGACCTCGTCGTCCATCACCCCGCCGGGCCTTGTGGGCATGGGCCGGAGTTAACGAGCAATAACCAATCTGAGGGGAGGTTAGCGCCACCCGCCCCGGTTGGGCCCGCCGCCCCTCAAGAGGAGGGGAAAATCACAGGCGGCCACCGCCCCTCCCCCGGTTCTACCCCCGCAAGCGCACGCCCACAGCCCCTTGACAACCGGACTTTTGTCCGGATGTCGGGCTTGCGGCTACAGTCTCGGTCGTTTACCCCCTCGCCCGACGACGCGCCCGAGGAGGCAGCCGCGATGGCTCCCGAAGCCGCACCTCGCCCGACCCGTGCGGAACTGCGCGTCGCCGCCCGTGAGCAGTCCCGGGCCCAGCGCCGCGACGCCGCCAAGGCCGCGACCCGGACGGCGCTGCTGCGGGTCGCGCTGCCCTCGGTGGCCGCGCTCGGTGTCGCGGCCGCGGCCGCCGTCACCGTCCAGGGCGAGGCCGACCAGCAGCGGGCCCAGGCCGCCGGCCGGATCCCCGAGCAGACCACCGCCGCCGGCGCCGCGGACAACGCCCAGGCCACCCAGGCCGCCCAGCAGGCGCTCGCCGCCGCCGGCGCCCAGGCCGCCTCCCGGGGCGACGCCCGCCAGCCGCTCACCGGCACCCAGGCCGGGGACGGTCCCGCCGGTCAGCCCGCCGCCCAGGTCGCCACGACCGACCAGGCCCCGCCGGAGCGCCCGAAGATCGCGATGCCGGTGGCCCAGCACGGCCTGGGCGAGGTCTTCGGCGCGGCCGGCACCCACTGGGCGAAGCGGCACACCGGCATCGACTTCCCGGTGGACGGCGGCACCGCCGTCATGGCCGTCACGGACGGCACGATCCGGACCCAGTGGAACCCCTCGTACGGCTACATGACCATACTCAAGATGGCCGACGGCACCGAGGCCTGGTACTGCCACCTGCGGTCGTACAAGATCCGCAAGGGCACGGTGAAGGCGGGCGACGTCATCGCCTTCGTCGGCAGCAGCGGCAACAGCACCGGACCGCACCTGCACTTCGAGATCCGCCCGGCCGACGGCGGCGCCCCCGTCGACCCGCTGCCCTGGTTCCTCGCCCAGGGCCTCGACCCGCGCTGAGACAGCGCGGGCCGGGTGGTCCGAGCGAGCGGTCGGACCCCGGTCGGGCCCGGGTCGGGCACCGGACCGGGCACCGGACCGGATCGCGCCCCGGTCAGAGCTTCTCCACCGGCGCGTAGCGCAGCAGCAGCTGCTTGCGGCCCTCCGTACCGAAGTCCACGGTGGCCTGCGCCTTGTCGCCGACCCCGGCGGTGGCCACCACCGTGCCCAGCCCGAAGGTGTCGTGGGTGACCCGGTCGCCGACCGCCAGCGCGACCACCTCCCGCTCCACCGCCGCGCCCGCACGGCGCGCCGACTGCCCCCAGCCCGCCTTCGGCGAGGCCGCCGCCGTACCGCGCGCGGAACCCCCGCGCGACGAACCGCCCGAGCCGCCGGAACCGCCCGAGGACCTCCCGCCCCAGGACGACCCCGAGGAGAAGCCGCGCGCGGCCGGCGCCGGGGCGCCCCCGGTGCGCTTCCACTCCACCAGCGTCTCCGGGATCTCCTCCAGGAACCGCGAGGCCGGGTTGTACGCCGGCTGCCCCCAGGCGCTGCGCAGCACCGACCTGGTCAGGTAGAGCCGCTGCCGGGCCCGGGTGAGTCCGACGTAGGCGAGCCGCCGCTCCTCCTCCAGCTCCTTGACCTGGTTGAGCGCCCGCATGTGCGGGAAGATGCCGTCCTCCATGCCGGTCAGGAAGACCACCGGGAACTCCAGGCCCTTGGCGGTGTGCAGGGTCATCATCGTGATGACGCCCCGGCCCTCGCCGTCCCCGTCCGGGCTTCCTCCTGCTGTCCCGGACTGCTGCGCATCCGGGATCTGGTCGGAGTCGGCGACCAGCGCGACCCGCTCCAGGAAGTCGGGCAGCGAGCCGACCGGCGGCGCGCCGTCCTCCCCCGCGTCCGGGCGCTCGCCCGGGTCCTGCTCGTACTCCAGGGCGACCGAGGCCAGCTCCTGGAGGTTCTCCACCCTGGTCTCGTCCTGCGGGTCGGTGGAGGCCTGGAGCTCGGCCAGGTAGCCGGTCTCCTCCAGCACCGCCTCCAGCACCGCGGCCGGTCCCGCCCCGGACTCGACGACCTGGCGCAGCCCGGCCATCAGCTCGTTGAACTTCTTCACCGCGTTGGCCGAGCGCGCGGCCATGCCGTACGCCTCGTCCACCCGCCGCAGCGCCTGCGCGAAGGAGATCCGCTCGCGGGCGGCCAGCGCGTCGATCATCGCCTCGGCTCGCTCGCCGATGCCGCGCTTGGGCACGTTGAGGATCCGGCGCAGCGGCACGGTGTCCTCGGGGTTGGACAGCACCCGCAGGTAGGCGAGGACGTCCTTGACCTCCTTGCGCTCGTAGAAGCGCACCCCGCCGACGACCTTGTACGGCAGGCCGACCCGGATGAACACCTCTTCGAAGACGCGGGACTGCGCGTTGGTCCGGTAGAAGATCGCGACGTCCCCGGGCCTGGCCGCGTCCGCGTCGGTGAGCCGGTCGATCTCGTCGGCGATGAACTGGGCCTCGCCGTGCTCGTCGTCCGCGACGTAGCCGACGACCTTCTCGCCGTCGTCGCCGGCCGTCCAGAGCTTCTTCGCGCGCCGGTTGGCGTTGCGCTCGATGACCGCGTTGGCGGCGCTCAGGATGGTCTGGGTGGAGCGGTAGTTCTGCTCCAGCAGGATCGTGGTGGCGTTCGGGTAGTCCTCCTCGAACTGGAGGATGTTGCGGATCGTCGCGCCGCGGAAGGCGTAGATCGACTGGTCCGCGTCACCGACCACGCACAGCTCGGCGGGCGGCACCTCGGCGAGCCGGCCGGCCGCCGGGTCGACGAGGTCGCCGTCGACGGTGCGCTTCGGCGCGGCGGCGACCGCGCCGCCGCTCAGCTCCCGGACCAGCATGTACTGGGCGTGGTTGGTGTCCTGGTACTCGTCGACCAGGATGTGCCGGAACCGCCGCCGGTAGTGCTCCGCGACGTCGGGGAAGGCCTGGAGCAGGTTCACCGTCGTCATGATGATGTCGTCGAAGTCGAGCGCGTTGGCCTCGCGCAGCCGCCGCTGGTAGAGGAAGTACGCCTCGGCGAGCTTCTTCTCCATCGGGTTGGCGGCCTGGTCGGCGTAGGTCTCCTCGTCGATCAGCTCGTTCTTGAGGTTGCTGACCTTCGAGGTGAAGGACTTCGGCGGGTACTGCTTCGGATCCAGGTCGAGGTCGCGGCAGACCAGGGCCATCAGCCGCTGCGAGTCGGCCGAGTCGTAGATCGAGAACGACGAGGTGAAGCCGAGCACCTTGGACTCGCGGCGCAGGATCCGCACACAGGCGCTGTGGAAGGTGGACACCCACATCGCCCGGGCGCGCGGGCCGACCAGCTGCTCGACGCGCTCGCGCATCTCGCCGGCCGCCTTGTTGGTGAAGGTGATCGCCAGGACCTCGCCGGGCTGGACTCCGCGGGCGCCGAGCAGGTGGGCGATCCGGTGGGTGAGCACCCTGGTCTTGCCGGAGCCGGCGCCGGCCACGATCAGCAGCGGCGAGCCGGCGTGCAGCACGGCCTCGCGCTGCGGGTCGTTCATGCCCTCCAGCAGCGCCGCCGGGTCGATCACCGGGCGGGCGGCGCCGTTGCGGTAGAAGGCGTCCCGCTCGGCCTGCGCGGCGTGGTCGGTGTGGAACAGCCCCTCGGGGATCGCCTCCTCGAAGGCGTCGTACGGGACGTCGTCCTCGTACGGCGGCGGCTCCTCGTCGATCGGCGGCGCGGGCTGCTTCGACCCGGCGGCGGGGGCCTCGAAACCGGGGAGCGGGAGGTCGTCAAAGAGGCTATTCATGGCAATGACGAGTCTATGGCCACCCACCGACAACCCCGCCCGGCCCCCGCCCGGCCCCCCGGACCGGGAGGGGCGGGACGGGGCCGCCGCCGGTCGGACCAGCCGGCGGTCAGACCAGCCGGCGGGCGGTCGCCCAGCGGGTCAGCTCGTGCCGGTTGCTCAGCTGGAGCTTGCGCAGCACCGCCGAGACGTGGCTCTCCACCGTCTTCACCGAGATGAACAGCTGCTTGGCGATCTCCTTGTACGCGTACCCCCGGGCGATCAGCCGCAGCACCTCGCGCTCGCGCTGGGTGAGGCGGTCCAGGTCCTCGTCCACCGGCGGGGTGTCGGTCGCCGCGAAGGCGTCCAGCACGAACCCGGCCAGCCGGGGCGAGAAGACCGCGTCCCCGTCGCCGATCCGGAAGATCGCGTCGACCAGGTCGGTCCCGGTGATCGTCTTGGTGACGTAGCCGCGCGCACCGCCGCGGATCACGCCGATCACGTCCTCCGCCGCATCCGAGACGGAGAGCGCCAGGAAGCGCACCCCTCCCGGGTCGCCCATCAGCCCGGCCGAGCGCCGCAGCACCTCGACGCCGCCCCCGCCGGGCAGGTGGACGTCCAGCAGCACCACGTCCGGCCGCGTCTCGGCCACCACCCGGACCGCGGACTCCACGTCGTCGGCCTCGCCGACCACGTCGATACCGGTCGTCTCGGTGCGCCCGATCTCGGCCCTCACCCCCGTCCGGAACATCCGGTGGTCGTCCACCAGCACGACCCTCGCCCGGCGCTCCGGCGCTGCCTCAGTCATTGGCCCTCTCCATCTCCAGCTCGACCTCGGTCCCGCCGTCCGGCGCGGGCCGCACCCGTGCGGTGCCGCCGTTGCGCTTCATCCGGCCGAGGATCGACTCGCGTACGCCCATCCGGTCCTCGGGCACCGTGTCCGGGTCGAAACCCGGTCCGTGGTCGCGGACGAACACCATCACGGTCCTCCCCTCGACCTCGGCGTAGACCTGGACCGGTCCCCCGCCACCGTACTTGGCCGCGTTGACGGTCGCCTCCCTCGCGGCCTGCATCTGGGCCGCGATCCGGTCGTCCATCGGGCAGTCGCCGACGACGACCGCCTCGACCGGGACCCCGTGCCGGTCCTCGACCTCGGCGACCACCGCCCGCAGGCTCTCCGCCATGGTGTCCGGCGCCGCCTCGGCGACCGCCTCGGGGCGGTAGAGCCACAGCCGCAGTTCGCGCTCCTGGGCGCGGGCGAGCCGCAGCACCTCCTTGGGATCCTCGGCCCGGCGCTGGATCAGGGTCAGCGTGTGCAGCACCGAGTCGTGCACGTGGGCGGCGATCTCGGCGCGCTCCTGGGCCCGGATGCGGGCGGTGCGCTCGGCGCCGAGGTCCTGCCACATCCGCAGCGCGTACGGCCCCACCAGCACCAGCACACCCGCGAGCACCGCCAGCGAGGCCTCGACCACCGAGCCGATGGTCGAGCCGCTGCCCTGGGTCGCGAGGAAGGCGATGATGCCGGCCACCACCAGCAGCACGCCCGCGCCGACCCGGGTGTAGGCGCCGCGCCGCTTCTCGCCCTCCTCCAGACCGAACCAGCGCTGCCAGCGCGAGTCGTCGGCCTGCCGCCAGACCAGCGCCACACCGACGCCGATCGCCAGCAGCGGCCAGGTGTACGGCTTGGCGGTCTGCACGTTGAGCGCATTGAGCAGCGCGATCACGCCGATCACCAGCATCACCAGGGCGGCCAGCTGACCGAGGCCGCCCTGCCGCTGGCCCCGGCCGGTACCGGCCGGCTGGGTACCGGCCGCCGCGGCCGCCGGCGCCTCGCCCAGCTCGACCGGCTCGCCGCGGAGCGTGTGCTGCAGCACCTCGCGCATCCGGCCGATCCACCCGCCGCGCCGGCCGCCGTCCTTGTTCAGCTCCCCGCCGCGTCGGCCGCCGCCCTTGCCCAGCTCCCCGCCCGCCACCGTCCCGGCACCCACCGGGACGAAGGTGCCGTTGACGTACAGCCAGTGCGGGCCGCCGCCGCGCGGGGCCGGCTCGCCGATGCCGATCGGCACCACGAACCAGAACGCCGCGTACAGCAGCCCGCCGAGTCCCTGGGCGAAGAACAGCACCACGAAGGCGATCCGGACCCAGCTGACGGGCAGTCCGAGGTGGACGGCCAGTCCGTGCGCGACGCCGCCGAGCATCCGCCCCTGCGGGCTGCGGTACAGCCGGCGGTACGGGGGCCTGCCGTCGCCGGGGGCGGACGGGTCGCCGCCCCCGGCCGACGCGGGCTCGGGGGCTGGGGAACGGGGATCGGAACCGGGTGCTGCCACGGCACCGATCGTTCCACGCGGGCGGACCCGCACGCATCAGGGTGGAGCCCTGACCCTTCTCAGGGACAAGTCAGGGTCCGAGCAGGGGCGGGACCGGTTGGGCGGGGCTCCGGCACCCACCAGGATGGTGGCATGACCGAAGACCACCGTACCGAGGAGCTCCACGAGGCCGGGCCGGGCGCCCGGAGCGCCGCCGACCGGCCGCCGCTGACCCGGGCCGAGCGCCACCGCGTCGTCGCCGGCGTCTGCGGCGGTCTCGGCCGGCACCTGGACATCGACCCGGTGGTGTTCCGCGTCGTCACGGTCGTGCTCTGCCTCTCCGGCGGTCTCGGCCTCTTCCTGTACGGACTCGCCTGGCTGATCGTGCCGACCGAGCCCGGCGCGGACGGCAAGGGCGGCGGCCGCTCGGGCCGCACCGAGCTCCAGCGGGTGCTCACCGGACGGGTGGACGGCCAGTCGGTCGGCGCGGTGCTGCTGACCGTGATCGGCACCGGCGTCTTCTTCTCCTCGATGGGCGACGGCGACCAGCTGTTCCCGTTGCTGCTGCTCGGCGGGATGGTGTTCCTCGCCGTCCGCTACGACCCGGAGCGCCGGCGCGGCCGGATCCGGGGCCGACGCAACCGCCGCCGCGGCCACGGGTTCGGGCACTCGCACGCCCACGGTGCGGGCGGCCCGTACGACCGCCACTTCCCGGACGCCGGACCGGCCGCCGGGGTCACCGCGAGCGGCTACCGCTGGCCGCCGGAGGAGGACGAGGACGCCCGGGCCCGGCATGCCCGGGAGCGGGCGGCCGGCACCGTCCCCGCCGACACCCCGCACGCCGGTCCGACCGGCTACCTGTGGGACCCGCGCCACCCCGAGCGCAATCCGTACGGCGGGGAGGCGCCCGCACCGCCCGGCCCGCCCGCACCCCCGGCGCCGCCGTACGGCACCCCGACCCCGCCGTACGGCACCCCGGCCCGGCCCTGGTGGCAGCGGACCGACCTGCCGGAGGGCGACCCGCTGCGCAAGGGGACCGGTCCGACCACGCCGTCCGCGCCGCACCCGCCCGTGGTGGTGCACCGGCGCGAACGCTCCCCGCTCGGCCTGATCGGCCTGCTGCTGGCGGTGGGCGCGGCCAGCGCGGTCTGGTCCGCCTCCGCCGACGGCGGGACGGTGGGCGCCGGCGGTGTGCTGGCGACGGCGCTGCTGGTGATCGGTCTGACCCTGCTGCTCGGCGCGAAGTTCGGCCGGGCCCGCCGGCTGGTGGTCCCGGGTGTACTGCTGACCGTCGCGCTGACCGTGGTCGGCCAGTCCTCGGTCTCGGCGCAGAACCTGCTCGGCGAGCGGACCTGGACGGCCGTCACGGCGGGCCGGCTGGAACCCAAGTACACGCTGGGGGTCGGCACGGTGCGGCTGGACCTCGGCGGGCTCGACCCGGCCGGCGCGACCCTGGCCACCGAGGTGGAACTCGGCGCCGGGGACATGACCGTGACGGTGCCGTCCGACGTGACGGTGAACGTACGGACCGAGGTGGGGCTGGGCCAGGTCCAGGCACCGGGCCTCGACGGCCCCGACAACGGCCCGGGCAGGCGCAGCTACCAGGTGCTGCCGGCGAACGGACAGACATCCAAGGGAACGCTCGACCTCGCGCTGCGGATCGGGCTCGGCAACATCAAGGTGGTCCAGAAGTGAGGAAGCACCAGCTCGATCTCTTCTCGCTGATCGCGGGGGGCCTGTTCACCGTGATCGCGGTGCTCTACCTGGTGGCGGCGGTGAACGACGTCTCGGTCAACGGCCGGATCGTCATCCCGGTGACCTTCATCGTGCTGGGCCTGGGCGGCCTGGCCGGGGCGGTGGCGGCGGCGGTGCGCCGCTCCCGGCCGGAGGAGCCCCGGCAGGACTGACCGTACGGGCCGGTCCTCCGCGGGACCGGCCCCCGGCGGGGCGTCAGCCCTCCACCGGCCCCAGGCGCAGCTTGTCGCCCTCCTTGGTGACCGGGTACTTCGGCAGCGGCTTGGTGGCCGGCCCGTTCAGCACCGCCCCGGTCGCCGCGTCGAACCGGGAGCCGTGGCACGGGCAGTACAGCTGGCCGTTCTTGGGCGCGTCGACCGCGCAGCCGGAGTGGGTGCAGACCGAGGAGAAAGCGCAGTACTGGCCCGCCTTGGGCTGCACCACGTAGACCGCGTCGCCGCTGACCGGGTCCTTGACCTGGGCCGAGCCGCCGACCGGGACGCTCGCGGCGTCGACCGTGACCGGCGGGCCGGCCGGCGCCGGGGCCGCGGGCTGCTTCGCCTTCGCGACGGGCTCGTCCCGTCCGAAGGTGGCGGTGAGCGAGCCGGTGAGCAGCCCGGCCCCGCCCATCGCGACGGCCGCGATGCCGCCGTCCATCAGGGCCCGCCGCCGGACGTGGTCCTCGGCCAGGCCGCGGAGCCGGTCCCGGCCGGCCCGCCGGGCGAGGTAGCCGTCCACCGACAGGTGGGGGGTGCCGGCCAGCAGCAGCGGCGTCCAGGCCATCAGGTAGACGAGGTCGTTGCCGAGGTAGTAGGGCGAGACGTTCCAGCTGACGGTGAGCCAGAGGCTGAGCCCGATCAGGGCCCCGCCGGCGGCGGCGAGCCGGCCCCAGAGGCCGAGCAGGGTGCCCAGACCCACCGCCAGCTCGCCGAAGGCGACCAGCAGGGCGAACGGCGTGGGGTGGTCGAGGGCCGGGCCGAGCAGGAAGGAGATCGGGCTGGAGCCCTTGGCGGCGCGGGTCTGCGAGACGAACGAGGCCGGGTCGCCGGCGCCGGCCAGGTAGTGGCTGTCGGAGAGCTTGTCGAGCGCCGCGTAGACGAAGGTGACCCCGAGGAAGAGTCGCAGCGGCAGCAGCGCGAGCCGCGAGCCGGCCGCCTTCCAGGCGGCGACCCGCCCGGCTCTGCCCGCCGGCCCCGAACCCTCGCCGCCGCCCGGGGGCGGTCCGGCCGTACCGTCGCCGATGCCGGCGGCCGGACCCGGCCCGGCCGCCACGGAGCTACTGGCCTCCGACATTCCCCACACCTTCCTCGCCGGCCCGTCACCGCCTGACAGGTCCGGACGCATTCTGCCCGGTCGTGAACGCTTTCGGTGGGACGGCCCACCCGCCGGGTTCCCGCGGACACGGAACGACCGTGCCGCCGCTCCCCGGTACGGGAGCGGCGGCACGGTCGTTCAGAACCGGTTCGGGACCGGCCGGGGCGGGGAGTCGCTCACTCCCACTCGATGGTGCCCGGCGGCTTGCTGGTGCAGTCCAGCACGACGCGGTTGACGTCGCGGACCTCGTTGGTGATCCGGGTGGAGATGCGGGCCAGCACGTCGTACGGCAGGCGCGACCAGTCGGCGGTCATGGCGTCCTCGGAGGACACCGGACGCAGCACGATCGGGTGACCGTAGGTCCGGCCGTCGCCCTGGACGCCGACGCTGCGGACGTCCGCGAGCAGGACCACCGGGCACTGCCAGATCTCGCGGTCCAGGCCGGCCGCGGTCAGCTCCTCGCGGGCGATCGCGTCGGCCTCGCGGAGCAGGTCCAGCCGCTCCTCGGTGACCTCGCCGACGATCCGGATGCCCAGACCGGGGCCCGGGAACGGCTGGCGCTGGACGATCTCCTCCGGCAGGCCCAGCTCCTGGCCGACCATCCGGACCTCGTCCTTGAACAGCTTGCGCAGCGGCTCGACCAGCGAGAACTGCAGGTCCTCGGGCAGGCCGCCGACGTTGTGGTGGGACTTGATGTTGGCGGTGCCGGTGCCGCCGCCGGACTCCACCACGTCCGGGTACAGGGTGCCCTGGACGAGGAAGTCGACCGACTCGCCGTGCTCGCCGGCCTCGGCGACGATCTCGGCCTGCGCCTGCTCGAAGACCCGGATGAACTCCCGGCCGATGATCTTGCGCTTCTCCTCCGGGTCGCTGACGCCCTTCAGCGCGGTGAGGAAGCGCTCCTTGGCGTCGACCACCTTCAGCTGCACGCCGGTGGCGGCGACGAAGTCCTTCTCGACCTGCTCGGTCTCGCCCTTGCGCATCAGACCGTGGTCGACGTAGACGCAGGTGAGCTGGGAGCCGATGGCCTTGTTGACCAGGGCGGCCGCGACCGCGGAGTCGACACCGCCGGACAGACCGCAGATGGCGCGCTTGTCGCCGACCTGGGCGCGGATCAGCGCGACCTGCTCCTCGACCACGTTGCCGGTGGTCCAGGTGGGGGCGAGGCCGGCGCCGCGGTACAGGAAGTGCTCCAGCACCTGCTGGCCGTGGTCCGAGTGCAGCACCTCGGGGTGGTACTGGACGCCGTAGAGCCGGGCCTCGTCGTTCTCGAAGGCCGCGACCGGCACCACGTCGGTGGAGGCGGTGACGGTGAAGCCCTCCGGGGCCGCCGAGCAGGCGTCGCCGTGCGACATCCACACCGAGTGCTGGGCCGGGACGCCCTCGAACAGGGTCGAGCCGGTGCGCGAGACGACCAGCGGGGTGCGGCCGTACTCCCGGGCGCCGGAGTTGTCGACGGTGCCGCCGAGCGTCTTGGCCATCAGCTGGAAGCCGTAGCACATGCCGAAGACCGGCACGCCGGCCTCGAAGATCGCGCGGTCCAGCTGCGGGGCGCCGTCCTCGTAGACCGACGAGGGTCCGCCGGACAGGATGATCGCCTTCGGGTTCTTGGCGAGCATCTCGGCGACCGGCATGCTGCTCGGCACGATCTCGCTGTAGACCCTGGCCTCACGCACCCGTCGGGCGATGAGCTGGGCGTACTGGGCACCGAAGTCGACGACCAGGACGGTGTCGGTCTCAGGCACGGACTGGACGGGAGTAGCAGAGGACACAGACGGCCTTCCGGCAGCGGTACGAAAGGTGTCGCACACGGCGCGCCCCTCGGAGGGTGTGCGCCGGGCGACGGGCGGGGGTCTGCCGTCGAGTCTACCGGGCTGGCCGGTTTCACTCGTCTGCCCGCCCCCGCGGCCGTGACCGTCGCGGCGGCCGGTTCGTTGCTCCGGGCGGACCGTACGACCGCGCCGCGTCCGCCAGACGCGTCACCCCGCCCCGGCCAGGGCGCCCCGTACGGCAGTGCAGGACCACGCGTGGAGCTCAACCAGTCCACCGGCGCGCGTGGCGCGGTCGCGGAACCGGTCAGACCGGGGAGCGCCGCGCCGTGGGACCGTGCGCGGGTGCTGCGGCCGGCCAGCAGGGGACAGCGACCCCGGCCGCGACTGGACCAAGGAGGTGGGGCGGTCGGCCGCCGGGGACGCCCGGTGCCGACCGCCGCACCCGGTGCGATCCCGGCGCACCCCGGTCCCCGTCCCCGCGCCGCTACGCGCGTCTCTGTGCGCTCCGAGCGGAGCCACTACACACGGTGATCATCGATGTCGCCCCGCCGTCACCCCGTCCGGCACCCGGTGGGACCGCCCCGACCCGGGCCGGCGACCGGCCCGGCCGGAAACGGCCTGTACCGAATCATGCCGAATCGGTTGCAGAGCAAGCCCTTCGTCCAGCACGATGCTGTTCGGAAGAGGTTCTCCCGATGGCCCGAGCGCCATCCGCGGAGTGCCGGTCGATGCCGCCGAGACACGCGGTGGCAACGATTATCACCTCACGCTCCGTGAGCGAAGGCTCGACGCAGGCATGCGTCCGGGACCACCGCCACGGCCTTGTGCGCCCGCGCGCGCCGGCCCACCCCGCCGGATCCGCGGCGACGCGCGACCCATCGGCCATTCGACCGGACGGCGCTCCTCCCCCGGCGCCGTCACCCCAGCACCGGCGCGGCCCTGACGCCGGGTGCTGAGCGACAAAGGGCCCCGTTCCCCCGCGGGGCCCTTTGCCCTGTCCGGGGTCGGTTTCCGGCCCGCTTCCGACAGCGCTCCGCAGGAGAGGCCCTATCGGGGGCGCCGGCTCCACAATTAGGGTCGCCGGCTCCACATGCTCGGGTCCACCGGGCCGCCGTCCTCCGGTACCGGTGCGGCCGGGCGCCGACCGTCCTCCGAATCGACCACCTCCAGCACCATCGGCGTCACCCCGGCGGACTCCGCCCCGGGCTCCCCCGGGTCCCGGTCCGCCGGCGGGGCCGACGGGCGGTCGAGCGCGGCCAGCAGCGGGGGCACCGCCAGCGCGCCCACGGCCGCCCAGACCGCGTTGGCCACCAGCAGCGTCCACGGCACCAGGGAGAGCGAGTCCTCGGAGCCGAAGTCCCGGGAGCGGAGGAGCGGACCGACCACGGACTCGGTGGACACCAGCGTCCCCGCGACCAGCATCAGCAGGCTGAGCCCGACCGCGTACACGGCGGCCAGCCGCAGCCGGTCCGCCGGGTCGAGCCGTCGCCGGAACGCCGTCCGGCCCAGCACCACCGCCGAGACCAGCGCGAGCAGGACGGACCAGCGCCAGTCGGCCCCCGCGGTGCCCGGGTCGAAGAAGGAGTACTCGTTCGCGTCGTACGGCCGCGTCCGCCAGTCCGGCACCCCGTCGGACGCGACGGAGCTGCCGGCCCGGAACACCGCCCCGGAGCCCACCCCGAGCAGCAGCAGACCGAGGTTGGGCAGGAAGGCGACCGCGGCACCGGTCAGGTCGCCGTCGGCCCGGACGGCGACCAGCACGAAGCCGGCCACCGCCGCCAGCGCCACCGAGACCGCCAGCGCGCGCCCGGCCGCCAGACCCGCGACCGCCCAGCCGCGCACCGCCCGGTTGCGCCAGGCCGCCCAGCGCAGCGCGTCCGTGCCGTGCACCGCGAAGGCGAGCAGGCCGGCGAGCAGGGCCGTCCAGGCGACCGCCTCCCACCAGCCGGCCGACGCGCCGTAGGTCGTCCGACCGAGCCCCTGGAGCGCGTCCGCGGAGTCCATGCCGAGGCCGCGGCCGCCGGGGTGCCACCGCGTGCCGCCGACCAGACCGAGCAGCAGGGTCGCGGCGGCGGCCACGACGGCGGTGCGCACGGCCTCGGCGGCCGCCTGCCGACGGGTCTGCTGCTCGCCGGTGCGCTGCTGCCGGCGGCGGGCGCCGACCCGCAGGCCGAGCCAGAGCGCGAGCAGCCAGAGCACGGTGACGGTCATCGGCAGGGCGCGGAACACCGACGAGCTCTCGCCCCACTCGGTGCCGAGGCTCAGCCGGTACGGCGCGCCGAGCGCACCCAGCGCCATGGCCAGCGAGCTGCCGAGGCGCTTGCCGAAGGGCGGCGAGTCGAAGGGGGCGGAGTAGTAGTCGCTCTCCGGGACGGCGGCGATCAGGGCGGCCAGCAGCAGGACGGCGGTCGGCGCCACGACCGCCCGCAGCGCCGGGCGCCAGTCGGCGCCGATCAGCCCGGCGAGCGCGGCGGGCCGGCCGGCGGCCGGGTCGTAGGGCCGGCCGGCACCCCACGGCCCGCCGACCGGCGGCGCCGGGGGCAGCACCGGCGGCGGCAGCACCGGGGGCAGGGGTGCACCGGGTCCCGCCGCCGGCGCTCCGGCGCCCGGCTTCGTCAGCGAGGGCGGGGTGGCCGGGGCAGGAGGGGCGGGCGGTGCGGCCGGCGGCGCCGGGGGCAGCACCGGCGGCGGCAGGTCCACCGGTCCGGCCGCGCCCGGCCCGGTCGGCGGTTCGGCGGGCGGCGGAGGAAGAAGCGGCGGGGGCAGCAAAGGCGGGGGCAGCAAAGGCGGCGGCACGGTCGGCCGTCCGCAGGACGCGCAGACCGGCGCCCCTCCCGCCGAAACCGCGCCGCAGGATGCGCAGATGGCCATGGGCCGCGTCCCCCCGTCCGAACGAACGATCGCCTGGTCCCCCCAGGGCGCCCCTTTCTTTCATCGGGCACGGACAGCTGTCAACCGGTCACCGTCGACGGACCGGACGGGGAGACGCCGGGGGCCGCGCCGCCCGGAGCGCGGCGCGGCCCCCGGCCGTGCTCAGTCCCGCCTCTTCGGCACCTCGGGCACCGCCAGCAGCGGCAGCCGCAGGGCGCCGAACGCGTCCTCCGGCACCGCCGGTGCGACGGGCGCGACCGCGGCGACCCGGCGGTAGGCCTCGCCGGCGGCCGGCCGGGTGTCCTCCTCGCCCTTGTTGGGCCACATCGACATCGCCCGCTCGGCCTGCGCCGTGATCGTCAGCGACGGGTTGACGCCCAGGTTGGCGGAGACCGCCGCGCCGTCCACCACGCTGATCCCGGGGTGGCCGTAGAGCCGGTGGTAGGGATCGACCACGCCGGTCTCCGGCGAGTCGCCGATCGCGCAGCCGCCGAGGAAGTGGGCGGTCAGCGGGATGTCGAAGATCTCGCCGACGCTGCTGCCGGCGAAGCCGTTGATCTCCTCGGCGAGCGCCTGCGCGCCCTGCTCGGCGGCCGGGATCCAGGTGGGGTTGGGCGCGCCGTGGCCCTGCCGGGAGGTCAGCGTGCCCTTGCCGAGGCCCTTCTCCTTCAGCGAGACGGTGATCGAGTTGTCCAGCGACTGCATCACCAGGCCGATGATCGTCTTCTCCGACCACCGGTGCTGGTTCATCGAGCGGCCGAAGGTCACCGGGTGCTTGACCGAGTTGCCGAGGTAGCGCAGCCAGCGCGGGATCCGCCCGCCACCGCGCACCTGGGCGATCGAGAGCGCGCCCATCGCGTTGGAGCCCTTGCCGTAGCGGACCGGCTCGATGTGGGTGTTCCCGTCCGGGTGGATCGAGGAGGTGATCGCCACGCCCTTGGTGAAGTCCGCGCGGGCGCCGTACCGCCGGTCGGTGGTCTGCGCGCCCACCAGCGCCTCGGAGTTGGTCCTGGTCAGCTCGCCGAGCCGGGCGGAGATCCGGGGCAGGTGTCCGGCCGCCCGCATCCGGTGCAGCAGGCTCTGGGTGCCGTAGGTCCCGGCCGCGACCACCACCCGGGCGGCCGTGATGGTCCGCGCCCCGGCCTTGACCCGGTCGGTGGTGGAACGGGCGTCGGTGCGCCGGACGTCCACCGCGAAGCCCTCGCCCCGCTCCCGGATCCGGGCCACCGTGGTGAGCGGGTGGATCTCGGCGCCGCCCCGCTCGGCCAGGTGCAGGTAGTTCTCGGTGAGCATGTTCTTGGCGCCGTGGCGGCAGCCGGTCATGCACTCGCCGCACTCGACGCAGGACCGCCGGGACGGGCCGGCGCCGCCGAAGTACGGGTCCGGCACCTCCTCGCCGGGCGCCGCCTTCGCCGTGCCGTCGGAGTCCTTGCCGTCGCCGAAGAACACCCCGACCGGCGCCATGTGGAAGGTGTCACCGACACCCATCCGCTCGGCGGCGGCCCGGAGGTGGACGTCCGAGGGGGTGACGGTCGGGTTGAGCCGTACCCCGAGCATCCGCCGCGCCTGGTCGTAGAACGGCGCCAGCTCCTCCTGCCAGTCCGTGATGTGCTGCCACTGGCGGTCCTCGAAGAACGCCTTCGGCGGCACGTACAGGGTGTTGGCGTAGTTCAGCGAGCCCCCGCCGACCCCGGCACCGGCCAGGATCAGCACGTTGGCCAGCAGGTGGATGCGCTGGATGCCGTACAGGCCGAGCTTCGGCGCCCACAGGTAGTTGGCGACGTCCCAGGAGTTCCTGGGCAGTTCGTCGCGGTCGAAGCGGCGCCCGGCCTCCAGGACGGCGACCCGGTACCCCTTCTCGGTCAGCCGCAGCGCCGAGACCGAACCGCCGAAGCCGGAGCCGACCACGACCACGTCGTAGTCGAACTCCCGGCCGTCAGCCGAACCCACCATCTTCCTCTGCTCCTTCGGAAGTCGTTCACGAAACGGGGGCCGGCCCGGGGGCCCGGCTACTTGACGCGCAGCGCCTTCAGGATCCGCAGCCCGGCGGTCATCATCGCCGCGTACTGCTTGTCGTCCTGGCCGAACGCCGGCGCGAGCGGCAGCAGCCGCTGGCTCGCGATCGTCTGCGCCTCGGTGAACCGCAGGATGCCCTCGGCGCCGTGCCGCCGGCCGAGCCCGGAGTCGCCCATGCCGCCCATCGGCGAGGCGGCCGAACCGTAGGCCGCGCCGTACGCCTCGTTGACGTTCACGGTGCCGGTCCGCAGCCGGGCGGCGATCGCCCGCCCGCGCCGCACGTCCGTGGTCCAGACGCTGGAGTTGAGGCCGTACGGGGTGGAGTTGGCGGCGGCCACCGCCTCCTCCTCGGTGTCGAAGCGGTAGACGGACACCACCGGCCCGAAGGTCTCCTCGCCGCAGACCGCCATGTCCGGGGTGACGCCCTCCAGGATGGTCGGCTCGTGGAAGAACGGGCCGAGGTCCGGCCGGGCCTTCCCGCCGGCCAGCACGGTGGCGCCGGCCTTGACCGCCTCCTCGACGTGCCGGGTGGTGGCCTCCAGCTGGCGGCCCGAGACCAGCGAGCCCATGTCCGCCCCGTAGGCGAGGCCGCCGCCGAGCCGCAGCGCGCGGGTGCGGGCGGCGAACTTGGCGAGGAACTCGTCGGCCACCGAGCGGTGGACCAGCAGCCGCTCGATCGAGATGCACAGCTGGCCGGCCGAGGAGAAGCAGGCCCGGACGGCGCCCTCGGCGGCCTTGTCGAGGTCCGCGTCGGCCAGCACCAGCAGGGCGTTCTTGCCGCCGAGTTCGAGCGAGGCGCCGACCAGCCGCTCGGCGGCCCGCCGGGCGACCTCGCGGCCGGTGCGGGTGGAGCCGGTGAACGAGACGTAGTCGGCGTGCTCGACCACGGCCGGGCCGATCACCGGGCCGTCACCGATCACGATCTGCCACAGGTCGGCCGGCAGCCCGGCCTCGATCAGCAGCTCACGGGCCCAGAGCGCGGTCAGCGCGGTCTGGGTGTCCGGCTTGTTGACCACCGCGTTGCCCGCGACGAAGGCCGGCAGCGCGTCGCCGACCGACAGCTCGAACGGGTAGTTCCACGGCGAGATGTGGCCGACCACGCCCTTGGGGCGGCGGGCCTCGACCGCCTGGGTGAACAGCGGCACCGCGCCGAGGTGCCGCTTGTCGCGCAGGTAGCCGTGCGCGGACCGGCCGTAGTGGCGGGCCGCGATCGCGACCGCGAGCACCTCCTCGAAGGCGTGCAGCCGGGCCTTGCCGGTCTCCGCCTGGATGAGGTCGAGCACCTCGTCCTGCCGCTTGATCAGCAGGTCGTGGAAGCGCAGCAGGACGGCGGCGCGCCGACGGACCGGCAGCGCGGCCCAGGACGGCTGCGCGCGGCGGGCGAGCTCGAAGGCGACCTCGACGTCGGCGGGGGTGGACCGCGGCAGGCCGGCCAGCCGTTCGCCGGTCAGCGGGGCGACGGTCTCCACCACGCTCGGCTCGCCGGTGGCGGTGACACCGGCGGCGAGGCGGTCGACCAGTGACGGGGGCACGGCCGAGGCGACGGTGCGCCCGCCGCCCGGGGCGGCGGGGTTGCGGCCCGGCGCGCCGGGGCCCGCGGGATCGGTGGCCGTGGCAGCTGCTGTGAGGTCCGACATAGGGCGCAGCCTAGGCGCTCGGCGGCCGGTGCGGTACCCGTCGGTAACAAGAAACCCCCGTGCGGGTGCGGGCCCCGCGGATCAGCGGCGGCCCGCGGCGGTCAGCGGGTCGGGGTGAAGTAGTGGAGCACCGCGTTGAACCGCTGCTCGGCCTCGTTCCACTCGTTGCCCCGGTCGAAGCTGGAGGAGTAGATCGCGTAGCTGGTGCCGTCCTCGTCGATGAACTCGGCCTCGATCGCCCGGCGGCGGCCGCCCTCCTTGGCCAGGTAGCTGAACTCCCAGACCGCGGCCTCGTGGCCGTTCACGGCGACACCGGTGAGCCGGTGCTGCTTGTACTCCTTCAGCGACTTGGAGACGGTGCTCTCCATCTGCCGCATGTGCTCCAGCGGCCGGACCGACTGGCCCACGGTGACGGCGAACTGCAGGTAGTGCGCCTTGTTGTCGGGGCTGTAGTAGATCTGGTTGTCCGGCGTGCTGGAGCGCTGCCAGGCCGGGACGGTCACCGGCAGCGGGAAGCGGAAGCCCGCCGGGTCGTCCACCCACTGGTAGCCGCTGGGCGCGGGGGTGCCGTCGGCCGGGGCGGTCGGCGGCGGCCCGACCGTGCCGGGTACCGGGCCCTGGGTCGGGGCCGGGTCGGAGCGGTCGGGGTCCTTCGCCCGCTGGTGCCGGACCAGGTAGAGCGCACCGGCGGCCAGCACCGCCAGGCCCACCACGATCGCGAGCGCCCGCAGCACCCTCCGGCGCCTGGCCGGCCCGCGCGCGGGCGCATCGGTGTACGACACCGGCGTGACCGGTCCGGTGGGCGCCCCCTGGTCGCTCTCCGGCGCCGGGTCGGTCCCGGGGGAAGGCTCCGTCGGGGGCTCCTCCGCCCGCTCCGTCGCCGTCCGGTCCGATGCCGTCCGGTCCGGTGCGGCCCGCTCCGTCGTCGTCCGGTCGGACGCGGCCCGGGCCCGCGGCACCGTGAGGGCCTCCGCGCCCTCCGCCGACGCCGCCCCGACCCCAGCCCCGTCCTCGTTACCGTCCTCCGGCCCGTTCTCGGACTCCTCCTCGGACCCGTCCTCCGACCGCTCCCCCGGCTGGCCCGCCCGGTCCACCACCGGCACCGACTGCGTCGGCGTCCGCACCGGCGCGACCGGCTTGAGCCCGACCGTGTGCCCGGCCTGCACCTCGGCCAGCATCCGGGCCACCTCGTCCGCGCTCGGGCGCTCGTCCGGGTCCTTCGCCATCAGCGCGGCCAGCACCGGCCCCAGCGGCCCGGCCCGGCGCGGCTCCGGCAGAGGGTCCCCGACCACCGCGGCCAGCGTGGTCAGCGGCGAGGTGCGGCGGAACGGCGAGTCGCCCTCCACCGCCGCGTACAGCGTCGCCCCCAGCCCCCACAGGTCCGAGGCAGGGCCCGGCCGCTCGCCCTGGGCGCGCTCCGGCGCCAGGTAGTCCGGCGAACCGACGAGATCGCCCGGCCGGGTCAGTTCGGCCGAGCCCTCGTACGTCGCGATGCCGAAGTCGAGCAGCACCGCCCGGCCCGTGCCGTGCTCCAGCAGCACATTGGCCGGCTTCACGTCCCGGTGCAGCACTCCCAGCTGGTGGCCCCGGTGCAGCGCGGCCAGTACCTGGCCGCCCACCTCGGCGGCGGCGCGCGGCGGCAGGGTGCCGTCCTGGCTGATCACGTCGGCCAGCGAACGGCCGTCGACCAGCTCCATGACGATCCACGGCCGACCGTCCTGCTCCAGCACGTCGTGCACGGTGATCACGCCGGGGTGCTTGATCCGGGCGGCCGCGGCGGCCTCCCGCTTCATCCGGGCGTGCAGGATCTCCACCTCCTCCTCGGGGAGGTGGCTGACGGTCAGCTCCTTGACCGCGACCTCACGGTCCAGCATCCGGTCCCGGGCCCGCCAGACCGTGCCCATCCCGCCGCGGCCGAGCCGCTCGCCCAGCTCGTAGCGACCGACCAGCAGCCGCTCCCCCTCGGCCGACCCCGGCCGGTCCTGCGCGCCCATCCGCGACCGCTCCCCCTCATTCACCTGCCGTCACGCGACGGAGGGCCCGGTGCAGACCACTCGGTGCAGACCACTGAATCGAACAGATTCCACGGACACCCTAGGCGTCCGGGGTGCCCCCGGGTAATCTCCCCCGCCCACCGTTCCGGCGACCATGTTCCCACCGGCCCCGTCAGCCTGCGAACAGCACCACGGCCGCCACGCCGAGGACCAGTAGCAGGAACACTCCGCCGACCAGGAGCGGCCCCAGCAGCGCCGGCGGGATCCGCGGCGGCCGGGCCGCTCCGGCCGCCTCCGCCCGCACCGTTCCCGCCTTCGCCGTCCCCCCGTGCCGGTCCCGCGGCCCGCCCCCGCCACCTGCGGCCTTCGCCCGGCGGCGCCGGGCCCGCCCGGCCGGCCGGGGCCCCGGAACGCCCGGCGCGCCGGCCGCCCCCGGCCCGTCCACCGGCTCCGGCGCACGGGCCAGCAGCTCCGCCAGCTCCAGCGCGATCTCCGCGGCCGTCGGCCGCAGCCCCGGGTCGGACCGCACCAGCCGCTCCACCAGCGGCCCCAGCGGTCCGCACGCCTCGGCGGGGACCCGCCGGCCCTCCCGCACGGCCGTCACCAGCTCCGGCACCCCGCCCTCCGGGTACGGCGACCGCCCGGTCGCCATCCGGTGCAGCAGCACCCCGAGCGCCCAGCAGTCGCCGGCCGGGCCGCCGTCCAGCGGCCAGCGCTCGGCCACCGGCCCGACCAGCGCGGCCCGCACCTCGTACCGCCGCCGCCCGCCCGGACCGCCCAGCTCCTCGGCCAGCGCCTCCTCGGCCACCCCGGGGAGCAGCCCGCCCAGCAGGGCCGCGCCGTCCTCGCCGACCAGCACCGAGGCTGCCGTCACGTTCCCGTGCACCAGGCCCGCGCCGTGCAGTGCCCGCAGTGCCCCGGCGAGGTCGGCCGCCACCTCGGCCGCCCGGTACGGCGGCAGCGGGCCGGCCCCGAGCAGCGCGTCCAGCGGCTGTCCGGCGGGCCGTTCCTCGACCGTCCACAGCAGGTCGCCCTCGACGAACGCGCCGGCGCCCTGGAGCAGTCGCGCGTGCCTGGGCGCCGCGGCGCCGACCGCCGCCACCCGCCGCACCAGCCGCTCCCCCGGCTCCGCGGCGGCGACGTCCGGCTCCTGATCCCCGATCAGCACCGCGGGCAGCTCGAGCGCGCGCAGCCGCACGACGTCACCGGTCCGCTCGTCCGCGGCGAAGGCGCCCAGCGCCTCCAGGTGGTCCGTCAGCCGGTAACGCCCCGCCAGCACCTGCCCCGGGCCCGCTCGCATGCGTGTTCCTCTCCGCTCGCCGTTAAGCCTAGGGCCTGTCTCTTGGATTTTGTCGGTCAGGTCGCGGCGGTGGGGTGCGTGCATCGCAAGGCGGAGGAGGGAGCCACTGCGGAGCATTGGCGACCGACGACAACGCGGCGAGGTGCGTGCCCCACCGCCGCGACCCCGGCAAGGATCCAAGAGACAGGCCCTGGTTGCCCGCGGAAGGCACCGCCGGGGTACCCCGGACTACCCTCGGTCCATGGACTGGAGCGATCTGATCGACGGGGCCTTCGACGTGGCCGGCAACAGCAGCGGTGACCACCGGGCCGCGGCCCTGCGCACGGTGGAGGCGAACGTCGCCCCCGACGAGAAGCCGATCGCCTCCACGGCGGGACGCCACCCCGACCACTTCCGCAAGGGCGTCCTGGTTCTGACCACCCACCGGCTGCTCTTCCTCAAGGACGGGAAGCCCCCGGTCCCGGTTCCGCTCGCCGCCGTCACCGACGCGACCGTCACCAGGACCCGGATCAACGGCGAGGTGCTGCTCGTGGTCGCGCTGACCGGCTCGCACCGCTTCGAGGACGTGGTCAAGGCCGAGGTGTTCGCCGAACAGCTCCGGGCCGCCGCCCGGCTGGCCCGCGAGGGCTCCCGGAAGGAAGCGCTCGCCGCCGCCCCCGCGGCCCCCGCCCCCAGCGGCGCCGACCTGCTCGACCAGTTGGAGCGGCTGGCCGCCCTGCACACCGCCGGCGCCCTCACCGACGAGGAGTTCACCCGCGCCAAACAGCGCCTCATCGGGTGACCGAACGGGCACCCGCGCGGCGCGGGCGGGTGCCCCCCACCGCCCCGCCCTACGGCGCGGGCTGGAAGGTGTCGAACGCGGTCTGCCGTGCCTGCGCGTTCGGCGCCGCCGCCCAGTCCGCGTCCGGCGTGGTCCAGTAGATCGCGTAGCCGTACTTGGCCGGGGAGCCGGTGACGAAGCCCCGGTTCAGCGAGTGCGTCCTGGGGGTGCCGTTGGTCCACTCCCAGTCGGCCGCGTTGGTCCACTCCCGGTAGGCGACGGACTGCAGCTGCACCCGCTGGTAGTTGCTCACCTGCCCGCGCAGCCCAGGCTCGGAGGCCTGCCAGTCGGCGAGCGCGCTCGCCCCCGGCGTGGTCGTCCACTCGACCCGCAGGGTGCTGCCGTTGCCCTTGAAGGTGCGGCGGTTCGCGTCGGAGCCGGTCGGCTGCAGCCAGTCGGGCAGCACGATCGAGAAGCCGGACGGGTCCTTGTACTCGTGGAACCCGGCCGGCACGACGGCCCCGGCCGGGGGCGGCGCAGGGGTCGGGGTCGGCGTCGGCGTGGCGCTGGGGGTCGGCGTGGGTGTGGGCGTCGGCGTCGGCGTGGCCGCCGGGGCGGCGGTCGGCGCGGGCGGAGCGGCCTCCCCCGGGCCGGTGGTCTCCGGCACCGTCGCCGGCGCGGCGCCGTCCGCGCCGTCGTCCGTGACCGCCGCCACCGGCGCGGTGCCGCGCGCGCCGTCGGCCGAGCCGTCCTCGGAGCCGCCGAACGCCTGCAGCAGCACGATCAGGCCCGCGATCAGCAGCAGCACCACCACCGCCGTGGCCACGGCCAGCCGCCGCCGGCCGGTGCGCGGGTCGGCCCCGGCGGCCTGGGTCGCACCCAGCGTCCACTCACTGGTGACCGGCCTGGCCGCCTCGGCCGAGGTCTCCGCGCCCCCCACCGGGACCGGCCCGTCCCCCGTCGGCTCCGGGGCGGCCGGTGCCACCGGCGTCTCCCCGCTGCCGGCGTCCCCGGACCGGCTGCCCACCCGGACCGTCCCGAACAGTCCGCCGACCGGGGGCTTCCCGCCGCCCTTGCCCGCGGCCGTGCCGCCGTCCGCCCCGGTGTCGGCCGGGTCGCCGCCCGCCACCGGCACCGCGTGCTCGGTGGTCGACTCGGCCCGCGCGGTCGCCTCCGCGACCACCCGCTTCAGCATCGACCGGGTCTGCGGGGCGGTCAGCCGCTCCGCCGGGTCCTTGGCCAGCAGCCCCTCGACCACCGGCCGCAGCGACCCGGCGTTCACCGGCGCGGTGAGTTCCTCCGTCATGACCGCCGTCAGGGTGGCCAGCGCCGAGCCCCGGTCGTACGGCGGCCGGCCCTCGACCATCGCGTACAGCGTGCCGCCCAGCGACCACAGGTCGGCCGGCGGTCCGGGCTTCTGCCCCTGGGCCCGCTCCGGGGATATGTACGAGGGCGCGCCGACCAGCATGCCGGTCGACGTCACCGAGGAGTCCCCCTCCACGCTGGCGATGCCGAAGTCCGTGAGCACGACCCGGCCGTCCTCGCCGATCAGCACGTTGGACGGCTTGACGTCCCGGTGCAGGATGCCGTGCGCGTGCGCGGCGCTCAGCACGCCGAGCACGTCCAGCGCGATCTCCGCCGCCCGGGCCGGCGCCAGCGGGCCGTCCTCCCGGATGACGTCCGCGAGCGAGCGGGACTCGACCAGCTCCATGACGATCCACGGCCGGTCGTCCTCCTCGACCACGTCGAAGACGGTGACCGCCGAGGAGTGCCGGATCCGGGCCGTCGCCTTGGCCTCGCGCAGGGTCCGGACGATCAGCCGGTGCTTCTCGTCCTCGTCCACGCTGGCGTTCATCCGCAGTTCCTTGACCGCGACCGTCCGGCCCAGCATTTCGTCCTCGGCGCGCCACACTGTGCCCATGCCACCACGACCGAGCACCGCGTCCAGCCGGTAGCGTCCGGCCAGGAGGCGGCCGGTGGAACCCTGCGCCTGGGTCATTCGGAACGTTCCCCCATGTGCTGCTGGCGGTCGTGATGACGGCACGTCGGACCGGCGTCGGGCCCGAACGCCCAAGCCTCCATCATCCCCTGTCCCGCGCGCGCCCGGCCACCCGGCCCCCGGCCACCCTGGTCCGCACCCCCGGCCGGGGCGGCGCTCCGTGCCCGATCTGTGATCGAAAACTCTGTCCGGCCGGCTCCGGCCACTGCTACCGTTCGGCAGCTCACCGTCTTTCCGGGGGGAAAAGGACGTCCATGACCGCATCCGCACCGGACGCTGACGGCCGGTCGAACCGGCCGCCCGCGGCCCGGCACTTCTCGGTCGCACCGGAACCGGAGACCCCGGAGGGGTACGTCGCCCCCGGGATGCCCGGTGCCCCGGTGGCCGGTTACCACCCCGTCGACCCGGCCGTCCCCGCCCCGGCGGACGACGCGACACCCGGCCCGGACACCGCCGGGCGCCGTCGCCGGCGCGGGCCCGGCCGGACCGGCCGGGCGGTGGCGATCGCCGTCCTGGCGATGCTGGCCGGCGCGGCGGCCCTCGGCTGCGCGCCGCTCCGCGCGCACTCCACCGTCGGCTGGCTGGCCATCGCCCCGGCGGCCGCGGTGGCCTGGCCGCTCGGCCGGCTCGGCGGCACCGGGCGGCTGCTGCCGCCGCTGGGTGCCGTACTGGCGTCCGGAGCGCTGTTCCTGGGCCAGCTGCTCGGACAGACCCGGCGGCTGCACCACCTGGCCGGCACCGGGTACGGCGAACTGCTCCGCGACGCCCTCCCGCTCTGGCGCTCCGACCGCCGCACGCTGGACCTGGTCTTCTACGGCATCGCCGTGATCGGCGGCTTCCTGCTGACCCGCCGGGCGGCCACCCGCCAGTAGCGGCGCCGGGCCCCGGAACGGCGCGAGGCCCCGGTCGCGCGGTGCGACGGGGGCCTCGGGCGGGAGCGGCCGGCTCAGCGGTGGTGCAGCGCCGGGTTGACGGTCACCTCGACCCGCTGGAACTCCTTGAGCTCGGTGTACCCCGTGGTCGCCATCGCCCGGCGCAGGGCGCCGAACAGGTTCATGGTGCCGTCCGGGGTGTGCGACGGGCCGGTGAGGATCTCCTCGGTGCTGCCGACGGTGCCGAGGTCGACCCGCTTGCCGCGCGGCAGCTCCTCGTGCACGGCCTCCATGCCCCAGTGGTAGCCCTTTCCGGGCGCGTCGGTGGCCCGGGCCAGCGCGGCACCGATCATCACCGCGTCGGCGCCGCAGGCGACCGCCTTCGGGATGTCGCCGCTGTAGCCGACACCGCCGTCCGCGATGACGTGCACGTAGCGGCCGCCGGACTCGTCCATGTAGTCGCGACGGGCGGCGGCCACGTCGGCGACGGCGGTGGCCATCGGCACCTGGATGCCCAGCACGTTGCGGGTGGTGTGCGCGGCGCCGCCGCCGAAGCCCACCAGCACACCGGCCGCGCCGGTGCGCATCAGGTGCAGGGCGGCGGTGTAGGTGGCGCAGCCGCCGACGATGACCGGGACGTCCAGCTCGTAGATGAACTGCTTCAGGTTGAGCGGCTCGGCGGCACCGGAGACGTGCTCGGCCGAGACGGTGGTGCCGCGGATGACGAAGACGTCGACCCCGGCGTCCACGACGGCCTTGGAGAACTCGGCGGTGCGCTGCGGCGAGAGCGCGGCGGCGGTGACCACACCCGAGTCGCGGACCTCCTGGATCCGGTGCTTGATCAGCTCGGCCTTGATCGGCTCGGAGTAGATCTCCTGCAGACGGCGGGTGGCGGCGGCCTCGTCGGTGATCGCGGCGATCTCGTCGAGCAGCGGCTGCGGGTCCTCGTAGCGGGTCCACAGGCCCTCGAGGTTCAGCACGCCCAGGCCGCCGAGGCGGCCGATGTTGATGGCCTGCTGCGGGGAGACCACGCTGTCCATGGGCGCGGCCAGGAACGGCAGCTCGAAACGGTAGGCGTCGATCTGCCAGGCGATCGAGACCTCCTTCGGGTCGCGCGTACGGCGACTGGGGACGACGGCGATGTCGTCGAAGGCGTACGCCCGGCGGCCGCGCTTGCCACGCCCGATCTCGATCTCAGTCACTTCGAGCCCTTCTGCTGGTATTGCTCATGCCGGCCGGGTCACCCCGGCCGCCCCCCAGTATCCCGTACCCCCGGGCGGCCGCACGGCGCCGCCCCGCCCCCCGGACCGGCCGCGGAGCGGCGCCCGGACAGCCCGGAGGGCCCGCCACCGGTCGGTGGCGGGCCCTCCGGACGGGCGTCCGATCAGCGGCTGGTGTAGTTCGGCGCCTCGACGGTCATCTGGATGTCGTGCGGGTGGCTCTCCTTGAGGCCCGCCGAGGTGATCCGGACGAACCGGCCCTTGCTCTCCATCTCGGCGACGGTGGCGGCACCCACGTAGCCCATGGTCTGGCGCAGGCCGCCGACCAGCTGGTAGAGCACGGCGGACAGCGGGCCGCGGTAGGGGACCTGGCCCTCGATGCCCTCGGCGATCAGCTTCTCGTCGGAGGTGACCTCGCCCTGGAAGTAGCGGTCCTTGGAGAAGGACTTCGCCTGGCCGCGGGTCTGCATGGCGCCCAGCGAGCCCATGCCGCGGTAGGACTTGAACTGCTTGCCGTTGATGAACAGCAGCTCGCCCGGGGACTCCTCGCAGCCGGCCAGCAGCGAGCCGAGCATCACGGTGTCGGCACCGGCGGCGAGCGCCTTGCCGATGTCGCCGGAGTACTGCAGGCCGCCGTCGCCGATGACCGGCACGCCGGCCGCCTGGCAGGCCAGCGCGGCCTCGTAGATCGCGGTGACCTGCGGGACGCCGATGCCGGCGACCACGCGGGTGGTGCAGATGGAGCCCGGGCCGACACCGACCTTGACGCCGTCCACGCCGGCGTCGATCAGCGCCTGGGCGCCGTCACGGGTGGCGACGTTGCCGCCGACCACGTCGATCCCGACGGCCGACTTGATCTTCGCGATCCAGGCCAGCGCGTTGTGGCTGTGACCGTGCGAGGTGTCGACGACCAGGAAGTCCACGCCCGCCTGGACCAGGGCCTGGGCGCGGTCGAAGGCCTCGGCGCTGGCGCCCACGGCGGCGCCGACCAGCAGACGGCCCTCGGCGTCCTTGGCGGCGTTCGGGTACTGCTCGGCCTTGACGAAGTCCTTGACGGTGATGAGGCCCTTGATCCGGCCCTCGTCGTCCACCAGCGGCAGCTTCTCGATCTTGTGCCGGCGGAGCAGCGCCATCGCGTCGACGCCGGAGATGCCGACCTTGCCGGTGATCAGCGGCATCGGGGTCATGATCTCGCGGACCCGGCGGCTGCGGTCCGACTCGAAGGCCATGTCGCGGTTGGTGACGATGCCGAGCAGCTTGCCGCCCTCGTCGGCGATCGGCACGCCGGAGATGCGGAACTTCGCGCACAGCGCGTCGGCCTCGGCCAGCGTGGTGTCCGGGCCGACCGTGATCGGGTCGGTGACCATGCCGGACTCGGAGCGCTTCACCAGGTCGACCTGGTTGGCCTGGTCCTCGACCGACAGGTTGCGGTGCAGGACGCCGACGCCACCCTGGCGGGCCATCGCGATCGCCATCCGCGACTCGGTGACCTTGTCCATCGCGGCGGAGAGCAGCGGGATGTTCACCCGCACGTTGCGGGAGACCCGCGAGGAGGTGTCGACCTGGTTCGGCAGCACCTCGGACGCCCCCGGCAGCAGCAGGACGTCGTCGTACGTGAGCCCGAGCATCGCGAACTTCTCGGGTACGCCTGCGGCGTTGTAAGACATTTCGGGGGTACCTTCCGTGGCCGGCCTAATCCGCTCACGCCCTGAGGGTGGGGGCGCAGTCATCAGCTCACTCGGACCGCCTAAAGCCCGGTGTCCATCGGAGGATCCTCCAGGGGAACCCCACGCGCACCGTCGGAACTTTGGCGACCCGCCCAGACGCCGATACCCCATCGTACTGGCACCGCGAACGGGACCTCGTGCTGCCCTTGACAACACCCGCCCACCATGACTCATTCCGACGGCCGCCCGCCCGTCTCCGGGGCGGGAGAGGGTCCGGCGGCTAGGAGGACTCCTCCGCCAGCGCGCGGAGACGGCTGAGGGCGCGGTGCTGGGCGACCCGGACCGCGCCCGGCGACATGCCGAGCACCTCGCCGGTCTCCTCCGCCGAGAGCCCGGCGGCCACCCGCAGCAGCACCAGCTCGCGCTGCCGGGCCGGCAGGTTGGAGAGCAGTTCCTTGGCCCACGCGGCGTCGCTGCTGAGCAGCGCCCGCTCCTCCGGGCCGAGCGCGTCGTCCGGGACCTCCGGCAGGTCGTCCTGCGGGACCACGGTCGGTCCGGGTCCGCGCATCGCGGCCCGCTGCAGGTCGGCGATCTTGTGCGCCGCGATCCCGTAGACGAAGGCCTCGAACGGGCGGCCCAGGTCCCGGTAGCGGGGCAGCGCGCAGAGCACCGCCACGCAGACCTCCTGGGCGAGGTCGTCGACGTGGTGCCGGGCGCCGCCGGGCAGCCGGACCAGCCGGCCGCGGCAGTAGCGCAGCGCCAGCGGGTGGACGTGGGCGAGCAGGGCGTCGATCGCCGGGCCCTCGCCGCGGACGGCGGCCGCGACCAGCGCGGCGAGCGCGCCCGGCCCGTCGGCCGGGTCCGCGTACACCGGGCCGGGCCCGGGCGCGGAGGGCTCGGCCTCCACCGGGTCCGCCTCACCGGGAGACCCGGTCACGTCGTCACGCATCGGTCCATGGTGCCTGGTCGCGCGGGAAAACGCGGCACCGCGTCCGGAGTTGTGCACCGGAACGTTATGCGGTGCCGCTCCGGTACGCACCACCGGCCCCTCCTGCACCGCACCGCCTCCCGCCCCACCGCCGCCGACGGTCCCGTCCGCGGCGCCGTCCGCCGAGTCTCCCGCGGCTGCGTGGTTCGCCGCAGTTCCTGTCCGCTGGTCCCCGAGGTGCTCCACCCCTCCATGGTGCAACCTCGGGGCCGTAACGTCACACGCCTCCGCACGGACGGTCGCGACCAACGGGCCGGAACCGGCGGCGGCGCCGGCGGTCAGCGGACCAGGCCCCACCGGAAGCCCAGGGCCACCGCGTGCGCGCGGTCCGAGGCGCCGAGCTTCTTGAACAGCCGCCGGGCGTGGGTCTTGACGGTGTCCTCGGAGAGGAAGAGCTCACGGCCGATCTCGGCGTTGCTGCGGCCGTGGCTCATGCCCTCCAGCACCTGGATCTCACGCGCCGTCAGGGTCGGCGCCGCCCCCATGTCGGGGCTGCGCAGCCGGCGGGGGGCGAGCCGCCAGGTCGGGTCGGCGAGGGCCTGGGTCACGGTGGCCCGCAGTTCGGCGCGCGAGGCGTCCTTGTGCAGGTAACCGCGGGCACCCGCGGCGACCGCGAGCGCGACACCGTCGAGGTCCTCGGCGACGGTGAGCATGATGATCCGGGCACCGGGGTCGGCGGACAGCAGCCGCCGGACCGTCTCCACCCCGCCGAGGCCGGGCATCCGGACGTCCATCAGGACGAGATCGGAGCGGTCGGCCACCCAGCGGCGGAGGACCTCCTCCCCGTTCGTCGCGGTGGTGACCCGATCGACACCGGGTACGGTCGCGACCGCGCGGCGAAGCGCCTCGCGGGCGAGCGGGGAATCGTCGCAAACGAGAACGGAAGTCATGACTGTCGTCCTCCGCAGCTGATCCGCGTCACGTTGAGCCTCCTGGCTGGTACGAACCTCTCCGACACGGCCCACCGGCGTCAGACTCCGTGCTGATCGCCCAGGTTCCCCGCGATCGTTCCCGACGTCCGGCGTCCGCTAACCGCCTCCGCACTTCCAACGACCGTCACTCGAATGAGTTACGGCCTTCAGGGCCATCTCCACCACTGTACGTGGCCGACCCGTTACCGATCAGCCGCATCGCGGTGCACACGCCGCTCTTTTCCGCAGCTCGCGCGCGGTGGGCGTACAACCCGCACACCCGCGCGGCGCCCCGCGCGCCGGTCGGCCACCCGATTGCCACGCTTGCGCCGGGCGACTGCCGGCCCGACAGTCATGCCCACTTTGCCCGGTTTTAGAGCTTTTGTATGGTCATTGACTGTTGTGCCACTCTGTGGGTGACTTGTCCATGTAGTTGCCGTAAGTCATATTTCCAGGTGTCCACACCGCGCCGGACGCCCCGCCGAGCCGACTCCACCGCGACCCGCTGGTGACCGGCCCGTGGTCGACGACCTCTGAAGGGAATGAGCCATGGCAGATTTCTCCCGCCTCCCCGGCCCCAACGCGGATCTCTGGGACTGGCAGCTCTCCGCAGCCTGCCGCGGCGTGGACAGCTCCCTCTTCTTCCACCCCGAGGGAGAGCGCGGCGCCGCCCGCAGTTCACGCGAAGCCAGCGCCAAGGAGGTCTGCACCCGCTGCCCGGTCCGCACCGAGTGCGCCGCCCACGCCCTGGCGGTCCGCGAGCCGTACGGCGTGTGGGGAGGACTCACCGAGGACGAGCGCGAGGAGCTGATGGGCCGCTCGCGCCACCGCCTGGTGGAGGTGCCGCTGGTCGCTCCGGGCGTGTCGCAGCAGTAGGCGGCCGGTTCCGCGCCGGCGAGAAGAAACGTTTCTTCACCGGCCTCCACCGGTCTCCACCGGCGTCCTACGGCCTCCGTCGCCCCCGTCGACCCGCTCCGGCCTCCCCCGCGCCCCCGCACGCCCTCCGACCCCTCCGGGTGACCTCCGTCCGGAGCCCGGCCCCGTCGGCCGGGTCCCGCCCGGCGGCCCGCCCCCGCGGCGGCCGGGCGGGGCGGCGGCGTCAGCGGCCGGCCGCGGCCCCGGACAGCCGCTCCAGCATCAGCGCCACCGCCGGCACCTCGGCGAGGTCCGGCAGGGTCAGCGCGACCACCTGCCGCACCGCCGGCGCCCCCGAGGCGGCGTGCACCGCCACCGTCGCCACCCCGTCCGGGCGCACCGACTCCAGCGCCAGCCCGGGCAGTACCGCCACCCCGAGGCCGGCCGCCACCAGCCCGACCACCGCCGGGTAGTCGTCGGTGGCGAAGTCGATCCGCGGCTCGAAGCCGGCCCCGGCGCACAGCTCCACCAGGTGGCCCCGGCACTGCGGGCAGCCGGCGATCCACTGCTCCTGCGCCAGCTCGGCCAGCTCCACCGGTCCGCCGCGCCCGGCCAGCCGGTGCCCGGCCGGCAGCAGGCCGACCAGCGGGTCGTCCAGCAGCGGAGTCGCCACCAGGTCGGACCAGTCGGCACCGGCGCTCAGCTGCTGGGCCTCCAGATTGGCCTCGGCGCGCGCCTCCCGCGGCGTGCCGTGCGCGGGCGCGGACAGCGGTGCGGCGGCGGAACCGGGGGTCTGCGGGTAGCGGAAGGCGAGGGCGACCTCGCACTCGCCGCCGCGCAGCATCGCCAGCGATTCCGGCGGCTCCGCCTCGACCAGCGACACGCGGACCCCCGGATGGGTGCCCCGCAGCCGGGCGACGGCCGGCGGCACCAGGGTGGAACTGGCGGTCGGGAAGGACACCAGCCGGACCCGGCCGGCCCGCAGTCCGGCGATCGCGGCGACCTCCTCCTCCGCGGCGGAGAGCCCGGCGAGGATTCCGGTGGCATGCTTGAGCAGCACCCGGCCGGCCTCGCTGAGCTGCATCCCGCGGCCCGAACGGACCACCAGCGGGGTGTCCACGGACTTCTCCAGCGCCTTCATCTGCTGACTGATCGCGGGCTGGGTGCAGCCCAGCTCACGAGCGGCGGCGGAGAAGGAGCCGGTGCGGGCGACGGCACGCAGGACGCGCAGGTGGCGGGCCTCGATCATGCCCCCAAGATATAAGACATTCTTTGCAACAAGCAAAATTCAACTGATAGTTGAAGGATGGAACACCCCGTCGCGGCCGCCCCGGGCACGGTCCGCGCCGCAACGCCGGAGGCCCGGCCCGCCACCCCCAGCGGGGCGCGGACCGGGCCTCCGGTCAGTGCTTCGGGCCTCAGTGCGAGTGGCCGTGGCCGCCGTGCGAGTGACCGGCGTCGGCCTCCTCCTCCTTCTTCTCCACCACGAGGGTCTCGGTGGTGAGAAGCAAGGAGGCGATCGAGGCGGCGTTCTCCAGGGCGGAGCGGGTGACCTTGACCGGGTCGATGACGCCGGCCTTCACCAGGTCGCCGTACTCGCCGGTGGCCGCGTTGTAGCCCTGGCCCAGCTCCAGCTCGGAGACCTTGGAGGTGATGACGTAACCCTCCAGGCCGGCGTTCTGGGCGATCCAGCGCAGCGGCTCGTGCAGCGCCTTGCGGACGACCGCGACACCGGTGGCCTCGTCGCCGGACAGGCCCAGGCCGCCGTCCAGCACCTTGGCGGCGTGCACCAGGGAGGCGCCACCACCGGCGACGATGCCCTCCTCGACCGCGGCACGGGTCGCCGAGATGGCGTCCTCGAGACGGTGCTTGCGCTCCTTCAGCTCCACCTCGGTGGCGGCACCGACGCGGATGACGCAGACGCCGCCGGCCAGCTTGGCCAGGCGCTCCTGCAGCTTCTCGCGGTCCCAGTCCGAGTCGGTGTTGGCGATCTCGCCCTTGATCTGGGCGACGCGGCCGGTCACGGCCTCGGAGTCACCGGCGCCGTCGACGACGATCGTCTCGTCCTTGGTGACGGTCACGCGGCGGGCGGAGCCCAGCACGTCCAGACCGGCCTGGTCGAGCTTGAGGCCGACCTCCTCGGAGATCACGGTGCCGCCGGTGAGGACGGCCAGGTCGCCGAGGATCGCCTTGCGGCGGTCGCCGAAGCCCGGGGCCTTGACGGCCACCGCGTTGAAGGTGCCGCGGATCTTGTTCACCACGAGGGTGGACAGCGCCTCGCCGTCGACGTCCTCGGCGATGATCAGCAGCGGGCGGGAGGTGCCGCCCTGCAGGATCTTCTCCAGCAGCGGCAGCAGCTCCTGGATGGAGGAGATCTTGCCCTGGTTGATCAGGATGTACGGGTCCTCGAGGACCGCCTCCTGCCGCTCCGCGTCGGTGACGAAGTACGGCGACAGGTAGCCCTTGTCGAACTGCATGCCCTCGGTGAAGTCCAGCTCCACGCCGAAGGTGTTCGACTCCTCGACGGTGATGACACCGTCCTTGCCGACCTTGTCGATCGCCTCGGCGATCAGCTCGCCGACCTGGGTGTCCTGGGCGGAGAGGCTCGCGACGGCGGCGACGTCGTCCTTGCCCTCGATCTCGCGGGCGACCGACAGCAGGTGCTCGGAGACGGCGGCGACGGCCTTGTCGATGCCCTTCTTCAGGGCGGCCGGGCCGGCGCCCGCGGCGACGTTGCGCAGACCCTCGTTGACCAGGGCCTGGGCCAGCACGGTGGCGGTGGTGGTGCCGTCGCCCGCGACGTCGTTGGTCTTGGTGGCGACCTCCTTGACGAGCTGCGCGCCAAGGTTCTCGTACGGGTCGTCGAGCTCGACCTCACGGGCGATGGTGACACCGTCGTTGGTGATGGTCGGGGCGCCGAACTTCTTGTCGATGACGACGTTGCGGCCCTTGGGGCCGATGGTCACCTTGACGGTGTCGGCCAGCTTGTTGACACCGCGCTCGAGCGAGCGGCGGGCGTCCTCGTCGAACTGCAGGATCTTCGCCATGTTTCCTGTTCCTTCGGGGTGCGGCCGTCGCGGGCCGCTCGACTACGTGAACCAACAGCCACGCCCCGGCCCCTGTCACTAGGGACACGGATCCGGGGCGTGGCTGAACGCTTTTTACTTCTCGATGATGGCGAGAACGTCGCGCGCGGAGAGCACCAGGTACTCCTCGCCCTGGTACTTCACCTCGGTGCCGCCGTACTTCGAGTACAGGACGATGTCACCCACGGCGACGTCGAGCGGCAGACGCTGGCCGTCCTCGAAGCGGCCCGGGCCGACAGCCAGGACGACGCCCTCCTGGGGCTTCTCCTTGGCGGTGTCCGGGATAACCAGGCCGGAGGCCGTGGTGGTCTCGGCGTCGAGCGGCTGGACCACAATGCGGTCCTCGAGCGGCTTGATGGCAACCTTGCTGCTGGTGGTCACGTCCGAGCTCCCCTTCGGAGATTACGGGGTTTTCTAACGGGTAGGGGCGAACTCACGGATCTGCCGTCGCGGGGGTCAGACACGCATTGTCGCGTTAGCACTCCCCCGGTGGTGAGTGCTAGTGATGACCATAGGCCGCCGTTAGCACTCAGTCAACCAGAGTGCCAACGCCACGCGGGCCGGTCCCGCCGGACGCACCCGTCGACCGCGCGCTCCCGCCCGCGGGCCCGCGGCCCGGGCCCGCCCGTGACCGGGGAGAATGAGCGGGTGGAGAACGACGACCTGCGGGCCCTGCTGACCGAGCGGGGCCAGGCCCTGCTCGCCGAACTGCGCGAGTTCGCGCCCGAGGAGGAGCTGGCACTCGCCACCCGGCTGCGCAAGGAGCACCCCGCCGAGCTGGTGTCGGCCGCCTTCGGGCAGGCCAGGCTGCGGCAGCGGGCCCGGGCCAAGTTCGGCGCCGACGCCGATCTCATGTACTTCACGCCCAACGGCGTCGAGCAGTCCACCCGGCGCGAGGTCGCCGAGTGGCGGGCCGCACGGTTCGCCGGGCTGGGGGTGAAGCGGCTGGCCGACCTCTGCTGCGGCATCGGCGGCGACGTGCTGGCCCTGGCCCGGGCCGGCATCGAGGTGCTCGCCGTCGACCGGGACCCGGCCGCCTGCGCCGCCCTCGCCGCCAACGCCGCCGCCCTGGGCCTGGCCGACCTGGTCGAGGTGCGCTGCGCGGACGTGGCCGGGGTCGACGTCACCGGCTACGACGCGGTCTTCACCGACCCCGCCCGGCGCACCGCGCGCGGCCGGGTCTTCGACCCCGAGGCGTACGCCCCGCCGCTCTCCTGGGCGATCGAGGCCGGCCGCCGGGCCCCCGTCGGCGCGCTCAAGGTGGCGCCCGGCATCCCGCACGAGGCCGTCCCGGAGGACGCCGAGGCCGAGTGGGTCTCGGACCACGGCGACGTCAAGGAGGCGGTGCTCTGGTTCGGCACCCGGGCCGGGCACCCGCACCGCGCCACCCTGCTGCCGCAGCGGGCCGGCCTCACCGGCGGAGATCTGCCCGACCCCCCGGCCGGACCGGTCGGCCGCTACCTGTACGAGCCGGACGGCGCCGTGATCCGCGCCCATCTGGTCGCCGAGGTGGCCGGGCTGGTGAACGGGCGGCTGATCGATCCGAAGATCGCCTACCTGACCTCCGACGAGCTGGTCGACACCCCGTACGCGCACGCCTTCGAGCTGACCGACGTCCTGCCGTTCCACATCAAGAAGCTCAAGGCGCTGCTGCGCGAGCGCAAGGTCGGCACGGTGGTGATCAAGAAGCGCGGAATGGCGATCACCCCGGAGGAACTGCGCCGCCAGCTGCGTCCCAGCGGTCCGAACTCCGTCACGGTGGTCCTCAGCCGCACCGACAACGGCCCGCTGATGATGCTCGGCCACCCCGTCACCGGACCGGCCGCGGCCGTTCAGGCGGCCGGCGCCTCGATGTAGTCCTCCAGCCGGGCCACCGCGAAGCCCTGCTCCTGGATCCGGGCCAGCAGCTCGCCGAACATCTGCGTCATCGTCTCGCCCTTGAGGTCCTTCGGGCCCCGGAAGTGGGCGAGCACGATGTCGCCGGCCCGCAGCTTCTTGTCCGCGGCCTGGTACTGCATGTCGTGGATCTGCATCGACTCGCGCCACAGCACGACCGCCCTCGGCCCGCACTGCTGCACCGCGGTGTTGAGCGCGGGCGTGTTGGCGCCGTCCCCGTACGGCGGGCGGAACAGCAGCGGCGGGGTGCCGTACTGCTGGGTGAGCGCGGCCTGGGCGTCGCAGATCTCGGACTTCTGCTTCTCCGGCGGCACCTTGCTCAGCTGGGCGTGGTCCACGGTGTGGTTGTGGACGTGGTTGCCGAGGGCCTGGAGGCGCTTGAAGTAGCCGTAGTCGTCCTTGACGATGTCGCGGGTCAGGAACATCGACACCGGCACCTTGAGGTCGGTCAGCATCTCGACGAACTTCGGGTCCTTCTCGGCACCGTCGTCGATGGTGACGAAGACGACCTTGTCGGAGGTCTTCACCTCGCTGAACACCGGGACCGGCCCGGTCCGGGCGAGTTTCACCGGCTTGTCGGCGGGTGCGGGCGGCGCCGGCGGCAGCGGCGCGAGGTGCCACTTCGCCCAGGCCGCGGCGTCCCCGGCGGCCGGGCCGCCACCGGTCGGGGAGGCGGTCGGGGAGGCGGTCGGCGACGGGCCCGCGGACCGCGACGGGACCGCCGCGGCACCGCCCGCCGGGGAACCGCTCGCCGGGACCAGCGCGGCCGAGGCCGCGCCGCTGCCGGCGTCGCTCGTGCACCCGGTGGCCGCGGCCAGCAGGGCGAGCGCCCCCGCCGCGTACACCGTCGTCCTGCTCCGTACGTGCCTGTTCACCGCGCCGTGCTCCCCGCTCCCGTTCAGCGACCTCGATCGCTAGCACGGTAACGGCCCGGCGTTCGGTTCCCGCCCGGACGTGCGAACGGCTACGAGCGGCTACTCCACATGCTCGCTGGTGAAGGACCAGCGGTGCACCGGACGGCCCAGCAGGGCGGCGGGCGGCTCCGGCACCGGGACCGGCTCGCCGGACCACCAGGTGATCAGCAGCACCCGGTCCCCGGAAGCGGTGAGCAGCTCGGTCCGGAGCAGCCCGGCCGAGCCCCGCAGCGCGGGCAGCGCCGTCCCCCGGACCCAGTCGGAGAGCTCGGCGGCCCGGCCGTCGGCGGCCCTGGCCTCCCACATCGCGGCGGTGGTGGCGCTCACCGCTGCTGCCCGGTCAGGGCCTGGTAGGCCTGTCCGTGGAAGTCGGTGTGCGGCACGTGGACCTCGGTGACCGGCAGCGAGGAGTCCGCCGACAGGTCGAGCGAGGACGGCGCGCGGTCCCGCCAGACCATCTCGCTGCCGAGCGCGGCGACCATCGCGCCGTTGTCGGTGCACAGGCCCGGACGCGGCACCCGCAGCCGGATGCCGGCGCGGTCGCAGCGCTGCTGGGCCATCTCGCGCAGCCGGGAGTTGGCCGCGACGCCGCCGCCGATCATCAGGTGGTCGACGCCGTTGTCCTTGCAGGCCTTGACGGCCTTGCGGGTGAGCACGTCGGTGACCGCCTCCTGGAAGGACGCCGCGACGTCCGCCACCGGCACCTCCTCGCCGGCCCGGCGCTTCGCCTCCACCCAGCGGGCGACGGCGGTCTTCAGCCCGGAGAAGGAGAAGTCGTACTCCGGGTCCTTGGGGCCGGTCAGGCCGCGCGGGAAGGCGATCGCCTTCGGGTCGCCCTCGCGGGCCCTGCGGTCCACCACCGGGCCGCCGGGGAATCCCAGGCCGAGCACCCGGGCCACCTTGTCGAAGGCCTCGCCGGCGGCGTCGTCGATGGTCGCGCCGAGCGGGCGGACGTCGGTGGTGATGTCCTCGCTCAGCAGCAGCGAGGAGTGCCCGCCGGAGACCAGCAGGGCCATCGTCGGGGAGGGCAGCCGGCCGTGCTCCAGCTGGTCCACGCAGATGTGCGAGGCGAGGTGGTTGACGCCGTACAGCGGCTTGTCGAGGGCCCACGCGTAGGCCTTGGCGGCGCTCACGCCGACCAGCAGCGCGCCGGCCAGGCCCGGTCCGGCGGTGACGGCGATGCCGTCCAGGTCGCTCGCCCTGACGCCCGCGGTGTCCAGGGCGCGCTGGATGGTCGGGACCATCGCCTCCAGGTGCGCGCGGCTGGCGATCTCGGGGACGACGCCGCCGAAGCGGGCGTGGTCGTTGACGCTGGAGGCCACCGCGTCGGCCAGCAGGGTGGTGCCGCGCACGATGCCGACGCCGGTCTCGTCGCAGGAGGTCTCGATGCCGAGGACGAGCGGTTCGTCAGCCATGGGGGGTGTCCTTCTTCACATCCGGTCGCGGACGGTCCGCGGGTTCGTCGAGGTCTTCGGGGGCCGCGGCCGGGGCGGCGGACGTGGTGCGGTCGGCGGGGGCGACGTGGTCGGCCGGGGTGACCCGGTCGGCGGCGGCCGCGAGGTCGAGCCGCATCACCAGCGCGTCGATGCCGGCCGGCTGGTAGTAGCCGCGCCGGATGCCGACCGGCTCGAACCCGAAGCGCTCGTAGAGCCGCTGCGCGCGGGTGTTGTCCACCCGCACCTCCAGCAGCAGGTCCGCGCAGCCGCGCCGGGCGGCCTCCCGGACCAGGTCGGTGAGCAGCGCCGCGCCCAGCCCGGTGCCCTGGTGGCGTCCGTCGACGGCGATCGTCTGCACGTCGCCGTCGCCGCCCACCGCCATCAGTCCGGCGTAACCGACGACCGCGCCGTCCGGGGTGACGGCGACGGTGTAGTGCCGGGTGCCGCCGGGGTGGGCCTCGGCCAGCTCGGACCAGAACATGCCGGCGGACCATGCGTCCTCCGGGAACAGCTCCAGCTCCAGCGCCAGCACCGGGGCTATGTGCCACCAGCGCATCGGGCGCAGCCGGGCGGCGGGGGCCCGGTCGGCCGGACCGGCGGCACCGGAGCCCGTGGTGCCCGGACCGGCGGTGCCCGGGCCGGCGGTGCCCGGACCGGCGGTGCCCGGACCGGCGGTGCCCGGACCGGCGGTGCCCGGACCGGCGGTGCCCGGACCGGCGGTGCCCGGACCGGCGGTGCTCGGGCCGGTCACGCCGGGAGCACCGCCTTGTAGCCGGCCGGCACCTGGGCGTCCGGACGGCGCAGGTAGAGCGGGGCGTTGGGCAGCAGGGCCCGGCCGGCGGCCAGCTCGGCCGCGGCGAACGCGGCGAGCGCGCCCGCCGAGACGTGCTCGGGGCCGTGGGCGCCCGGGAAGGTGTCCGGGTAGAGCAGCGCACCGGCGCCGACCGACCGCGCGGGCGGGGTCAGCTCACCCGGACGGTCCACCGAAGGGCCCTCGGTCCGGCGGCCCTCGGCGTCGTACGCGGCCCAGTAGACCTCCTTGCGGCGGGCGTCGGTGGCCACCGTGAACGCCTCGCCGGCCAACCCCTCGGCGCGGGCCGCGTGGGCGATCGCGTCCAGTGTGCAGACGCCGTGCACCGGCAGGCCGAGCGCGTGGCCCAGCGCGGCGGCGGTCACCAGACCGACCCGCAGGCCGGTGTACGGGCCGGGGCCCACGCCGACCGCGATGTCGGTCAGCCGGTGCCGGTCGACACCGGCCTCCCGGAGCACCCGGTCGATCGCGGGGATCAGGAGTTCGCCGTGGCGCCTGGCGTCGACCTGGTCGGTCTCGGCGAGGACGGTCGATCCGTCGTGGACGGCGGCCGTGACGGCGGGGGTAGCGGTGTCGAACGCGAGCAGCAGCACGGGTCAAGGTTAGACCGGTCCGCCGGTGCCCGTTCCGGGCCCGCCCCGCCGGGGCACGTGCTCCGCCCGATCGAAAACCGGACCGGCTCCGGAACACACGTCCGACACGATGCGGACCGGACGGGCGAACCTGGCACGATGGGGCCGACGGTTTTGGGACGGCGGTGGGAGCGGCACGTGGCGAAGATGGGTCCTGGAGTGGTGGTCACCGGGCTGACCCTGGGGGCCCTGGCGGTGGTGAGCCTGCTGGCCTTCCAGGCCAACGGCGCGCAGGACCGCGCGGTCGCCGCGAGCCCGACCACGAGCACGGCCGCCACCACCGGCGGACCGGCCGCCTCGGCCACCCCGACCGCCGCGCCGACCCCGACCGTGCCGGTCCTGCCCACCGCGGGCACCGGCACCGGGCTGCGGGTCGTCTACTCGGTCGGCACCCACTACGTCTGGCTGATCGACCCGAAGAAGACGCCGCAGGTGGTGGCCGCCTTCCCGGTGACCCCGGGCACGGTCGAGCCGGCTCCCGGCAGCTACCCCGTGTACAGCCGGACCCAGTCCGGGACCGGCACCGACGGCAAGCAGATCGAGCACGTGGTGCGCTTCGCGCAGCAGAACGGCGTGGTGTTCGGCTTCGGCGCGGCCGTCGACGGCGGCACCGGCGCTCCGCCCGCCGCCCCGGCGCCCACCGCCGCCGCGTCCTCCCCGGCCGCCTCGGCGGGAAAGACCGGCGGCATCCGCAGCAGCCGCGCGGACGGCCAGCTGCTCTGGGACTTCGCGCCCAAGGACACCAAGGTCGTCGTGATCCCCTGACCGGGCGGGACCGGTCTCAGGCGGCGCGGCGGGTCTCGTGCGCGCCGCCGCTCGACGGTGACGGTCCGGACGTCCCGGGCCCCTCGCCCAGCGCAGGGGAGGCCGGACGGCGTTCGGGCGGGGTGGACACCGCCTCCGCCGCCGCACAGGCGGCCAGCAGGGCCCGCATCGGCTCCCCCGCGGCACGGCGGGCGGGCTCCTCGGCCCCGGTCCCGCGCGGTGCGCGCTCCGGGGCGGGCGTGGTGCTCGGCATGGCGCCTCCTAGTTAGGCAGACCTAACCTCAAGAACCATCCCACCACGCCCGGGTCCTCGATCGCAACATCTTCCCGACAGCCTGTCGGCAAACCGTGACACGGCGGGGCCGCCCCCGCCGGGCCGTCCGGGGCGGCCGGCGCGGCTCGGCCGTGCTCCGCCCCGCGCGGCCCGGGCCGGCGCGGTCAGGCCAGCACGGTGAGATCGGTGCCGTCCCAACGGGTGCCGACGCCGGTCAGCTCCACCTGCCGCGGGTCCAGGTCGTCCCCGGCCGCCTCGGCGCCGATCGCGCGTCCGATCCGGACCTCCAGACGGTTCTCCGAGAGCCGCTCGACCTTGCCCTCGCCCCACTCGACCACCACCACCGACTCCGGCAGCGACACGTCGAGGTCGAGGTCCTCCATCTCGTCGAGGTCGCCGCCCAGCCGGTACGCGTCGACGTGCACCAGCGCCGGGCCCCCCACCAGCGAGGGGTGCACCCGGGCGATCACGAAGGTCGGCGAGGTGACCGCCCCGCGCACCCGGAGACCCTCGCCGAGGCCCCGGGTCAGCGTGGTCTTGCCCGCCCCCAGCTCGCCGGAGAGCAGCACGAGGTCCCCCGGCCGCAGGAGCGCGGCCAGCTCCCGGCCGAGCCGGCCCATCCGGTCGGGGGTGGCGACGGTGAGAGAGGCGTGGGAGCCCATGCGCGAATCAAGCCCTTCGGTCCGTACGGCGGCGCACCGGTCCTCGGGCGCCCCCGCTACCGTGCCACATCCCCGGCACCGCCCGCGCCGGGCCCCGACGGCGCGGGCGGTGCCGCGGCGTCCGGGGCACGGGGTGCGGGGCGGCCCGGGCCCGGTGGCTACGCCGGTTCGCCGACCTGGGGCGGCAGCGGGGCCGCGCCGCGGAAGCGGGCGGCCCGGTCGAGCAGCCCGGCCAGGTGACGGTCGACCAGGTCGGGGCGCTCCAGCATCACCAGGTGCCCGGCGTCCTGGACCAGGACCAGCTCGGCCCCCGGGAGCTGCTCGGCCATCGCCTCGCCGTGGCCGGGCGGGGTGAGGAGGTCCTTGGTCCCGGTCAGCACCAGGGTGGGGATGCCGCGCAGCACGGCCAGCGCCTCGGTCTTCTCGTGCGCGGAGAACACCGGGTAGAACTCGGCCACCACGTCGATCGGGGTGGCGTCCAGCATCTGCTCGGCGAACCGGACCACACCCGAGTCGACGTCCTTCGCCCCGAAGGAGTACCGCCGGTAGAAGACGGCGCTGACGTCCGCGCCGAGCCGGCGGGTCGCCTCCACCAGGTCCACCTGGCGCCCGAGCAGCTTCATCATGCCCGGCGCGACCCTGCGGAACAGCTTGGCGCCGGCCACCGGCAGCCCGAAGGTGACGGCGTCCCAGTTCCCGGCCAGGGTGCCGATCAGCGCGACCCCGGCGACCCGCTCCCGGAACAGCTCCGGGTGCTGGTCGGCCAGCGCCATCATCGTCATGCCGCCCATCGAGTGACCGACCAGCACCAGCGGGCCGGTCGGCGCGACGGCGTCGATCACGGCCTTGAGGTCGCCGCCCAGCTGGTCGATGCCGGCGGGTTCGCCGGCCAGGAAGGAGCGGGAGCGCTCGGAGCGGCCGTGGCTGCGCTGGTCCCACAGGACCAGCCGGGCGCCGTCCCGGAACGCGGCGCGCTGGAAGTGCCAGCTGTCCTGGTTGAGGCAGTAGCCGTGGCAGAAGACCACGGTCAGCGGCTCGGCGGCGCCGTCCCGCTCCCCCTCCGGGGTGTCGAGGCCGTCCAGCTCGACGTACAGCTCGGTGCCGTCGGCGGCGGCCACCGTGCGGGGGCGGCCGCGCAGCGAGCCGTACGGGGCGTTGGCGTCCAGCTCGGCACGGGCCCGACGGCGCGTGCTCCGGCCGACCGTCAGCCGGTCGATCGCCACCCCGGCCGCGGCGCCGGCCGCGAGCACGCCGACCGAGATGCCGATCAGACCGGCCCGGCTCACCCCGGTGGCCGCCTCGGCCGCCTTGACGGCCCGGGCCGCCCGGCCGAGGGTCGCGACCGGGTCGGTGTCGCTCGGCCCGCTCATCCGAGCAGGCCCTCGTCCAGGCCGCCGACGTAGCGGCGCGGCACCCGGGAGCCGATCCGGGTCACGATCTCGTAGGAGATGGTGCCGCAGGCGCGGCCCCAGTCCTCGGCGGTCGGCTCGCCCCGGTCGCCGCTGCCGAAGACCAGCACCTCGTCGCCGATCGGCGGGGTGTCGCCGCCGAGGTCCACCACGAACTGGTCCATCGCCACCCGGCCGGCCACCGTGCGCCACTTGCCGTCGACCTGCACCGGTCCGATGCCGCTGGCGTGCCGCGGGATGCCGTCGCCGTAACCGACCGGGACCAGGCCCAGCGTGGTCGGCCCCGGGGTGGTGTAGTGGTGGCCGTAGCTGACGCCGTGGCCGCCGGGCACGTGCTTGACCAGCGCCAGCCGGGCGGTCAGCGACATCACCGGGCGCAGGCCGAAGTCGGCCGGCGAACCCACCTCGGGGACCGGCGACAGCCCGTACATGGCGAGGCCGGTGCGGACCATGTCGAAGTGCGACTGCGGCAGCAGCAGGGTGGCCGGCGAGTTGGCCAGGTGCCGCACCTCGGGGCGCAGCCCGGCCGCCTCGGCGGAGGCCAGGGCCAGCCGGAAGGCGTCCAGCTGCAACTGGATCGAGGGGTGGCCGGGCTCGTCGGCGGCGGCGAAGTGCGACCAGACGCCGACCACGGTCAGCAGGCCGTCCAGCTCGGCGCGGCGCGCGGCGGCGACCAGCTCGGGCCAGTCGTGCGGCTGGCAGCCGTTGCGGCCGAGGCCGGTGTCGGCCTTGAGGTGGACCCGGGCCGGGATGCCGGTGGCGCGGACGGCGGCGAGCAGTTCGGCGAGCGCCCAGTCGCCGCTGATCGAGATGTCGAGGTCCGCGAAGAGCGCCTCCCGCCAGGGCCCGCCGGGGGTCCACAGCCAGCAGAGGATGCGCGCCTGCTCGGGGCCCACCCCGCCGGCGCGCAGCGCGAGCGCCTCCTCGGGCGTCGCGGTGCCCAGCCAGCCGACTCCCGCGGCGACCGCTTCCCGGGCACAGCGCAGCGCGCCGTGGCCGTAGGCGTCCGCCTTGACCGCGGCCATCACCGTGGCCCCGCCGACACGCTCGCGCAGCGCGTCGAGGTTGCCGCGCAGGGCGGCGAGATCGATGGTCGCCTCGGCCCGTACGCCTTCGGTGAGACCGGCCATCACGGTCGTCTTCGCAGTTGTCATCAGGGTCAGTCTCCCAGACGTCCCGAGGTCCTCGCCGAACGGCCCTTCGGCTCGCCGCCCCGGGCCGCCCGCACCCGGGGCCCCCCGCGACCCGCCACCCCCTTCCGGACGCCCACGAATCAGGCGCCGGTTCCACCCGCCGTCCGGGGCGGCCCCGGGACCGCCCCGGCGCGGACGTCGTTCCAGGCCGACGGGAGCGCGGCCGCCACCTCCGCCGCGGTGACGGGGGCGCCGGGGACGCCGGCGGCGCGCCGGCCGGCGAGCCCGTGCAGATAGGCCGCCACCGCGGCGGCGTCCGGCGCGGACAGGCCCGCGGCGAGCAGGGAGCCGGCCAGCCCGGCCAGGACGTCCCCGCTGCCGGCCGTGGCCAGCCACGCGGTGCCGGTCGGGTTCACCCGCACGGCGGCGGAAGGATCGGCGACCACGGTGGTCGAGCCCTTCAGCAGCACCGTCGCCCGGTAGGCCGCCGCGAGCCGGCGCGCGGTGGCCAGCCGGGCGGCCGCCAGCTCGTCGGCGGCGGGCGGGCGGGACTGCTCCGAACGGGTGCCGCCGTCGCTCCCGGCCCCGGCCCCGGCGAGCAGCCGGGCCGCCTCGCCCGTGTGCGGGGTGAGCAGGGTCGGCGCCGTCCGCCCGGCCAGCGCGCCGGGGCCGAGCCGGGCCAGTTCGGTCAGCCCGTCCGCGTCGACCAGGACCGGCACGTCCGCCGCCAGCGCCTCCGCGAGCGCCCGCCCGGCACCCTCGCCGCCGCCGGGTCCGACCACCCAGGCCTGCACCCGGCCGGCCCCGGCCGGACCGCCCTCGGTGACCAGCGTCTCGGGGAAGCGCCGCACCACCTCCTCGGCCGCCGTCCCCACGTACCGCACCGCGCCCGCGCCGCCGCGCAGCGCGCCGGCGACCGCGAGCAGCGCCGCCCCCGGGTACCGCGCCGAACCTGCGGCCACCCCGACCACGCCGCGCCGGTACTTGTCGCTCTCCGCCCCCGGCACCGGCAGCAGGGCGGCCACGTCGGCGTGCTGGAGGGCCGTCACCCCGGCCGGCGGCAGCTCCAGTCCGATCCCCACCAGCTGCACCGCTCCGGCGTACGAGGCGCCCGGGTCGATCAGCAGCCCGGGCTTGTAGGTGCCGAAGCAGACCGTGACGTCCGCCCGCAGCGCCGCCCCCGCGACCTCCCCGGTGTCGGCGTCCACCCCGCTGGGCACGTCGACGGCGACCACCACCCCGGTCCGCGCGGCCCGCGCGTAGGGCTCGGCCTCCGGCCGCAGCCCGCCCCGGCCGCCGATGCCGACGATGCCGTCCAGCACCAGGTCCGCGCGCGAGAAGTCGGCCAGGCCGACCTCCTGCTCCACCACCACCCGCCCGTGCGCCGCCCGCAGCGCCGCCAGCCCGCCGCCGTGCGCCCGCGCCGGGGCGAGCAGCACCGCCGTCACCCGCGCCCCGCGCCGGGCCAGGTCCGCGCCCGCGTACAGCGCGTCGCCCCCGTTGTCGCCGCTGCCGGCCAGCACCACCACCCGGCTGCCGTACACCCGGCCGCGCCGGCGGGTCAGCAGCCGCGCGCAGGTCACGGCGAGCCCGGTGGCGGCCCGCCGCATCAGTGTGCCCTCGGGGAGCCGGGCCATCAGCTCGGCCTCGGCGGCACGGACGACGTCGACGCGATGGGCGTGGCGCATGACGGAACTCCTTCGGCGGTCGGCTGACACCGACGCTAGCCCGCGTCCCGGCCCCACGGGGGCCGGGCCTGCGGCACACTTTCGAGTGACACCCACTTCGATCCCCCACCGGCCCCGGTCCGCACCCCTACCGTGTCGCTCGGTACGGACCAGCAGGAGGGAGAAGGGCCATGGTCGCCATGCCGGCAGTCGAGCACCCACTGGGCCGGGACGACGTCCTCCAGGCATTCCTGGCACTGGACACGCCGCCGGGCTTCAAGGCCGAGCTCGTCGAAGGGGAGATCACGGTGACGCCACCGCCGGACGGATCGCACGGGACGACGTTCTCGCTGCTGGCCAAGCAGTTCTTTCGCAAGGCCGCGACGGACCTCGACCTCGTGCCCGACAAGGGCCTGATCACGCCCACGGGCCGATACATCCCGGACGGCACCGTGGGCCCTGTCGACCACTTCATCGACGCGGATCCGTGGGCTCTGCCGACCGGTGTCCTGCTGGTGTTCGAGGTGACGTCCACCAACCCCCAGAAGGATCGTGGGCCCAAGCGCCACGGCTACGCCGCCGCCGGCATTCCCTGCTACCTGCTGGTCGACCGCAGCGAGCGCAAAGTCACCCTGTTCGCCAGCCCTGAGGGCGAGGACTACACCGTCCACACCCAGGTCGAGTTCGGCAAGCCCCTCGACCTGCCCGCCCCGTTCTCGTTCACGCTCGACACGGGGCCCCTGCGGTAGGACGCAGCCACCGCAGGGGCCCCGGGACGGAGCGGGTCCGGACTACTCGACGGTGACCGACTTCGCCAGGTTGCGCGGCTGGTCGACCTCGTGGCCCTTGGCCGTGGCCAGCTCGCAGGCGAAGACCTGCAGCGGCACGGTGGCGACCAGCGGCTGGAGCAGCACCGGCGTGACCGGGATGCGGATCAGGTGGTCCGCGTACGGGACGACCGCCTCGTCGCCCTCCTCCGCGATCACGATGGTGCGCGCACCGCGGGCCCGGATCTCCTGGATGTTGGAGACGATCTTGTCGTGCAGGATCGACCGGCCGCGCGGCGACGGCACGACGACCACCACCGGCAGACCCTCCTCGATCAGCGCGATCGGGCCGTGCTTCAGCTCACCGGCGGCGAAGCCCTCGGCGTGCATGTACGCCAGCTCCTTGAGCTTGAGCGCGCCCTCCAGGGCCACCGGGAAGCCCACGTGCCGGCCGAGGAACAGCACCGACTTGGCGTCGGCGAGCGAGCGGGCCAGCTCGCGCACCGGCTCCATGGTCTCCAGGACCTGCTCGACCTGCTTCGGCGCGTCGCCGAGCTCCTTGATGACCGCGAGGATCTCGTCGCCCCACTTGGTGCCGCGCACCTGGCCCAGGTACAGCGCGACCAGGTAGCAGGCGACCAGCTGGGTCAGGAAGGCCTTGGTCGAGGCGACCGCCACCTCGGGACCGGCGTGGGTGTACAGCACCGCGTCCGACTCGCGCGGGATGGTCGAGCCGTTGGTGTTGCAGATCGCCAGCACCTTGGCGCCCTGCTCGCGCGCGTGGCGCAGCGCCATCAGGGTGTCCATGGTCTCGCCGGACTGCGAGATGGCGATGACCAGCGTGCCCGGGCCCATGATCGGGTCGCGGTAGCGGAACTCCGAGGCCACCTCGACCTCGCACGGGATCCGGGTCCAGTGCTCGATCGCGTACTTGGCGATCATGCCCGCGTGGAAGGCGGTGCCGCAGGCGACGATGACGACCTTGTCGACCGAGCGCAGGTCGGCGTCCGACATCCGCAGCTCGTCGAGGGTGAGCCGGCCGTCGGTGCCGATCCGGCCGAGGAGGGTGTCGGCGACGGCCTTCGGCTGCTCGGCGATCTCCTTGAGCATGAAGTAGTCGTAGCCGCCCTTCTCGGCGGCCGAGGCGTCCCAGTCGACGTGGTACTCGCGCACGTCGGCCGGGGTGCCGTCGAAGTTCGTCACCGTGACGCTCTCGCGGCGCAGCTCGACGACCTGGTCCTGGCCCAGCTCGATCGCCTCGCGGGTGTGCGCGATGAACGCGGACACGTCGGAGGCGAGGAAGTTCTCGCCCTCGCCGCGCCCGACCACCAGCGGCGAGTTGCGACGGGCGCCGACCACCACGTCCGGGGCGTCGGCGTGCACGGCGACGAGGGTGAAGGCGCCCTCCAGCCGGCGGCAGACCGCGCGCATGGCCTCCGCGAGGTCGCCCTCGTACAGCTCGCCGAGCAGGTGCGCGACGACCTCGGTGTCCGTCTCCGAGCGCAGGGTGTGGCCGCGCTCGGCCAGCTCGGCCCGGAGCTGGGCGAAGTTCTCGATGATGCCGTTGTGGACCACGGCGACCTTGGCCGCGTCGTCCAGGTGGGGGTGGGCGTTGGCGTCCGTCGGACCGCCGTGGGTGGCCCAACGGGTGTGGCCGATACCGGTGGTGCCGCCGGGAAGAGGGGTCTCGGCGAGTGACTTCTCCAGGTTCGCGAGCTTGCCGGCCCGCTTGTCGGTGGCGAGGCTCCACTGCCCGTCGGAGCCGTGCACCTGCACCGCGACACCGGCGGAGTCGTAACCCCGGTACTCCAGTCGCTGCAGGCCTGCGATTACAACATCAAGGGCGGGCTGGGAGCCCACGTATCCAACAATTCCGCACATGCGTGCCAGCATAAGGGCGCTTCGGACGCCCCATTCGCACGGTTCGCCCACCGGCCGTGACCGACACCACAGCCACCGCGAACGGCGCTACGGCCCACAATGGAGCATGTGCTGACCGAACTCTGTACGCGGGGCGACATCACCCCCGGCCCCTCGCCGTCCCCCTACGTGGACCTCAGCCGGGCCGAGTGGAGCGCGCTGCGCGAGCGTACGCCGCTGCCACTGTCCGCGGAGGAGGTGGAACGGCTGCGGGGTCTCGGCACCGCACTCGACCTCGACGAGGTCCGGGACGTCTATCTGCCGCTGTCCCGGCTGCTGAACCTCTACATCCACGCCACCCACGACCTGCGCGGCGCGCTGGGCACCTTCCTGGACACCCCGGACACCGAACGCACCCGGACGCCGTTCATCATCGGGGTGGCCGGTTCGGTCGCGGTCGGCAAGTCCACCACCGCACGACTGCTCCAGGCGCTGCTGGCCCGCTGGCCGGAGCACCCCCGGGTCGAGCTGGTCACCACGGACGGGTTCCTGCTGCCGAACGCGGAGCTGCGCCGGCGCGGCCTGATGGCCCGCAAGGGCTTCCCCGAGTCGTACGACCGCCGGGCGCTGACCCGCTTCGTCGCGGACGTGAAGGCCGGCAAGGAGCGGGTCACCGCGCCGGTCTACTCGCACCTCGTCTACGACATCGTGCCGGACGAGCGCCTCACCGTGGAGCGCCCGGACATCCTCATCGTCGAGGGCCTGAACGTGCTCCAGCCGGCCCTGCCCGGCAGCGACGGGCGCACCCGCCTCGCGGTGGCCGACTACTTCGACTTCTCGATCTACGTCGACGCCCGCACCGACGACATCGAGAGCTGGTACCTGGACCGGTTCCGCAAGCTGCGGCAGACCGCGTTCCAGGACCCGAGCTCCTACTTCCGCCGCTTCACCGAGGTGCCGGAGGAGGAGGCGATGGAGTACGGCCGCCAGGTCTGGCGCACCATCAACCGTCCGAACCTGCTGGAGAACGTGCGGCCCACCCGCGGCCGCGCCACCCTGGTCCTGCAGAAGGGCTCGGACCACAAGGTCCGCCGGGCGCTGCTGCGCAAGCTCTGAGCGCACGCCGGAAGGCCCCCGCCGCGATCCTCCGCGGCGGGGGCCTTCCGGTGTCCGGGGCCGTCAGCCCAGCGAGCTGCGCACCGCCTCGGCGAGCGTCCCGGCGACGGACTGCGCCTGCGCCTCGTCGGCGGCCTCGACCATCACCCGGACCAGCGGCTCGGTGCCCGACGGACGCAGCAGCACCCGGCCGGTGGCACCAAGCTCGGCCTCGGCCGCGGCCACCGCGGCGGCCAGCTCCTCGCTGGTCCCGACCCGGCTCTTGTCGACGCCCTTGACGTTGATCAGCACCTGCGGCAGGCGGGTCATCACGGCGGCCAGGTCCGCCAGCGGCTGCTTGGTGGCGGCCAGCCGGGCACCCAGCATCAGGCCGGTCAGCGTCCCGTCGCCGGTGGTCGCGTGGTCCAGCAGGATGACGTGGCCGGACTGCTCGCCGCCCAGCGCGAAGCCGTGCTCCTTCATCGCCTCCAGCACGTACCGGTCGCCGACCGAGGTCTCGACCAGGTCGATGCCCTCGCGCTCCATCGCCAGCTTGAAGCCCAGGTTGGACATCACGGTGGCGACGGCGGTGTTGCGGCGCAGCGTGCCGGCCTCCTTCATGGCGACGGCCAGGATCGCGATGATCTGGTCGCCGTCGACCTCGTCGCCGGCCGCGTCGGCGGCCAGGCAGCGGTCGGCGTCGCCGTCCAGGGCGATCCCGAGGTCCGCCGAGTACTCGCGCATGGCGGTGCGCAGCCGGTCCAGGTGGGTGGAGCCGACACCGTCGTTGATGTTGAGGCCGGTGGGCTCGGCGCCCAGGGTGTGCACGACCTCGGCACCGGCCCGGGCGAAGGCCTCGGGGGCGACGTACGCGGCCGCGCCGTGCGCGCCGTCGATGACGACCCGGATGCCGTCCAGGCGGTTGGGCAGCACGCCGATGAGGTGGGCGACGTACTTGTCGAAGCCCTCGGTGTACTCGCGGACCCGGCCGACGGCGGCGCCGGTCGGACGGTTCCAGTCCTCACCGCCCGCCGCGTGCTTGTGGAAATGGGCCTCGATGGCGTCCTCGATGCGGTCGTCCAGCTTGTGGCCGCCGCGGGCGAGGAACTTGATGCCGTTGTCCGGCATGGCGTTGTGGCTGGCGGACAGCATCACGCCGAAGTCGGCGCCGAGCGCGCCGGTGAGGTAGGCCACCGCCGGGGTGGGGAGCACTCCGACCCGCAGTACGTCGACGCCGGCGCTCGCCAGGCCCGCGATGACCGCGGCCTCCAGGAACTCGCCCGAGGCGCGCGGGTCACGGCCGACGACCGCGACCGGCCGGTGGCCGTCGAAGGCCCCCGCCTCACCGAGCACGTGCGCCGCCGCGACCGACAGACCGAGCGCCAGCTCCGCCGTCAGCCCCTGGTTGGCCACACCGCGCACACCGTCCGTACCGAAGAGTCGTCCCATTGTCCCGTCCTCACATCGCCGCAATGCCTTGCAGTGAATCCGATCGAATCCCCGGCCTCCGCACAATGGCCGGGGAACACGACGCCCCGGAGTACACGGGGTACTCCGGGGCGTATGGAGCGCGTCCGGGGGCGTACACCACCAGGGCGGTGCGCACCCCCGGGGGCGCAATTAGCGCTTGCTGTACTGCGGCGCCTTGCGGGCCTTCTTGAGACCGGCCTTCTTGCGCTCGACGGCGCGGGCGTCACGCATCAGGAAGCCGGCCTTCTTGAGGGCGGCGCGGTTGTTGTCCACGTCCGCCTCGTTCAGGGCACGGGCGACACCGAGGCGCAGCGCGTAGGCCTGACCGGAGACGCCGCCACCCGAGATGCGGGCGACGACGTCGTAACGGCCGTCCAGCTCGAGGAGCTTGAAGGGCTCGTTCACGGTCTGCTGGTGCACCTTGTTGGGGAAGTAGTTCTCCAGGGTGCGACCGTTGATCTTCCACTGCCCGGTGCCCGGGACGATGCGCACGCGGGCGATCGCCTCCTTGCGACGGCCGAGGCCGGCGCCGGGGACGGCCTCGCCGAAGCGGCCGGCCAGGGACTCGGAGGTGTAGTTCTCCTCGGAGGTGTACTCGCCCTCGACGACAGTCTCGTCGAACTCGACCTCAAGGGTTTCAGTGGTCTCGGCCACGATGTTCCTCAGCTCTTTTCAGTGATGGGGGGCTTGGTGGCCGGAATTACTGCGCGACCTGGGTGATCTCGAACGGCACCGGCTGCTGCGCAGCGTGCGGGTGCTGGTCGCCCGAGTAGACCTTCAGCTTCGAGAGCATCTGGCGGCCCAGGGTGTTCTTGGGGATCATGCCCTTGATGGCCTTCTCGACGGCCTTCTCCGGGTTGTTCGCCAGGAGGTCGTCGTAGCGGACCGAGCGGAGACCGCCCGGGAAGCCGCTGTGGCGGTAAGCCAGCTTCTGGGTCTTCTTGTTGCCCGACAGGTGCACCTTGTCGGCGTTGATGATGATGACGAAGTCACCAGTGTCAACGTGCGGCGCGTAGATCGCCTTGTGCTTACCCCGGAGGAGGTTGGCGGCCTGGGAGGCCAGACGGCCGAGCACGACGTCGGTCGCGTCGATGACGTGCCACTGACGCTGGACGTCGCCGGGCTTGGGGCTGTACGTACGCACGGTCGTATGCCTTCGCTTTTCAGTGAGTGAGTCCTGACAGGAGCACCTGGAGGAGGGATCAGCCTGGCCGCCTTGGACGCAATTCAAGGGGGAGCCGCTGGTCGTCGACCTGATGTCTCCGGCGTACCGACCTCTCACGTGAGATAGAGCGAGCCAATACGCACATCAAGCGCCCAGGCTACCGGGCCGGACGGGGACGGTCAAAATCCTCCCCGCCGGAACGGTCTCCCGGGCCCCTGATCAGCGGTCCCGCTCGACCCGGCTGACGTCCCAGACCGGCTCCGGGGACTCGTAGACCCGGCCGTCCGCGCCGAAGACCAGGAAACGGTCGAAGGTCCGGGCGAACCACCGGTCGTGGGTGACGCACAGCACAGTGCCGTCGAAGGCCTCCAGCCCGGCCTGCAGCGCCTCGGCGCTCTCCAGGTCCAGGTTGTCGGTCGGCTCGTCGAGCAGCAGCGCGGTGACGCCGGACAGCTCCAGCTTGAGGATCATCAGCCGGGCCTGCTGCCCGCCGGAGAGCGACTCGAACTTCTGCTCCTCCTGCCGGTCCAGCTCGTACCGGCGCAGCACGCCCATCGCGGCGCCGCGGCCGAGCGCGTGCTCCTCCTCCACGATCGAGCGGACGGTGCGGCCCAGCAGCTCCGGGTGGGCGTGGGTCTGCCGGAAGTGGCCCGGCACCACCCGGGCGCCGAGCTTCCAGGCCCCGGTGTGGGCCACCGTGCCGTCGCCCGCCAGCAGCCGCAGGAAGTGCGACTTGCCGGAGCCGTTGGACCCCAGCACCCCGACCCGCTCGCCGTAGAAGACCTCCAGGTCGAAGGGCTTCATCAGACCGGTGAGCTCCAGCTGCTCCATGGTGAAGGCGCGCACCCCGGTGCGCCCGCCCTTGAGCCGCATCGTGATGCTCTGCTCGCGCGGCGGGGCCTCGGGCGGGCCGGCGTCCTCGAACTTCTTCAGCCTGGTCTGCGCGGCCGAGTAGCGGGAGGCCATGTCGTGGCTGACCGAGGCGGCCTGGCGCAGGTTGACGACGAGCTTCTTGAGCTTGGCGTGCTCCTCGTCCCAGCGGCGGCGCAGTTCCTCGAAGCGCTCGAACCGGGCCTTGCGGGCCTCGTGGAAGGAGTCGAACCCGCCGCCGTGCACCCAGACGCTGGAGCCGGCCGCGCCGGACTCGACGCTGATGATCTTCTCGGCGGTCCGGGACAGCAGTTCGCGGTCGTGGGAGATGAACAGCACGGTCTTCGGGGTGGCCCGGATGGCCTCCTCCAGCCAGCGCTTGCCCGGGACGTCCAGGTAGTTGTCCGGCTCGTCGAGCAGCAGCACCTCCTCGGGGCCGCGCAGCAGCGCCTCCAGCACGAGCCGCTTCTGCTCGCCGCCGGAGAGCGTGTTCAGGCCGCGCCACTGGGCCTTGTCGAAGGGCATCCCCAGGGCGGCCGTGGTGCAGACGTCCCAGTCGGTCTCGTAGTCGTAGCCGCCGACGTCGGCCCAGTCGGAGAGCGCCTGGGCGTAGGCCATCTGCGTCTTCTCGTCGTCCTGGGCGATCATCGCCAGCTCGGCGGCGTCGACCGCGCGGGCGGCCTTGGCGATCCGCGCGGGGGCGACGGAGACCAGCAGGTCGCGCACCGAGGCGTCGGCGGGCAGCGCGCCCGGGCCCTCCTGCTCGTCGCCGGCCTTCTTCTGCTCCTCGCGGCCGGTGGTGCCGACGAACTGGCGCATCACGCCGAGCCCGCCGCTGATCGTCACCGAGCCGCCGTGCGGCTGGAGGTCGCCCGCGATCATGCGCAGCAGCGTGGTCTTGCCCGCGCCGTTGGCGCCGACCAGTGCGACGGCCGCGCCCTCCCCCACCCGGAAGGACGCGTCGTCGAACAGCACCCGCCCGTCCGGCAGGTAGTACTCCAGGTGCGAAATCTCGACGTGTCCCATGGGGGAGATTGTCCCAAGCCGCCGCCCCGGACCCAAATGGATTAGGTGGCGCCGGGGCCTGACGGGAGGGTGGAGCCGAGCGGGGCGTCGGGGACCGGCGAGGCACCGGGGAGGGTGCGCATCCGGCGGGCGGCGCGGTTGCGCTCGGCGAGCTGTTCGTCGGCCGGGTAGCCGACCTCCTCCAGGGTCAGCCCGTACGGCCGGATCACGTTGACGGCGGAGTTGCGCACACCGCCGGCCAGCACCTCGCCGGGGAACTCCACCGGCCGGTGGCCGTCGCCGACCAGCAGCATCGCGCCGACCAGGGCGCGCACCATGTTGTGGCAGAAGGCGTCGGCCCGCACGGTGGCGACCGCGAGCGAGCCCTCCTGGGACGCGTAGCCGTCCACCGGGACCCGGTCCCAGCGCAGCTCCAGCAGGGTGCGGATGGTGGTCGCGCCCTCCCGCTTCTTGCAGTACGCCGCGAAGTCGTGCTCGCCCAGCAGCAGCCGGGCGGCGGCGTTCATCCGGTCCAGGTCGAGCGGCCGGTCGTGCCAGAGCACGTGGCCGCGCAGCAGCGGGTCGACCCCGCCGGGGTGGTCCGCGACCCGGTAGGCGTAGCGGCGCCAGATCGCCGAGAAGCGGGCGTCGAAGCCGGCCGGGGCCTCGCCCACCCGGTAGATCCGGACGTCACCGGGCAGCCGCCCGGCCAGCCGGCGCATCAGCTTCTCCCGGTGCGCCTCCCACAGCTCGGCCGGCAGGTCGACGTGGGCGACCTGGCCGCGGGCGTGCACACCGGCGTCGGTGCGGCCGGCCACGGTGAGCGGGTGGAGCTCCTGGCTGCGGGTGACGATCTGCAGCGCGGTCTCGATCTCCTCCTGGACCGTCCGCCGGCCGCCCTTCTGCCGGGCCCAGCCGGAGAACTCGGCGCCGTGGTACGCGAGGTCCAGCCGGACCCGGACGTACCCGTCGGCCGGGCCGTCCTTCACCGGCGGCCGCTCGGCGCAATCGTTGACCACTGCTCTCCACTCCCTGGACATAGAGGCTGGCTGGACGAAGAAGCTGGACAAAGAGGAACGGGCCCGCTCCCCCACGGATGGGGAAGCGGGCCCGCAACACACCTGGTGGGTGTCAGGCCTGCTCGGCGGCCTCGGCCTCGTCGGCCTTGGGGGCCTCGACCTTGGCCTCGTCGGCCTCCTTGACGGCGCGCTTGGTGGCGGCCTCGGCCTCGCCGACGGCGGTCTGCGCGACGGTCAGCGCCTCGACCAGCTCGATCACGGCCATCGGGGCGTTGTCGCCACGACGGGGACCGATCTTGGTGATACGGGTGTAGCCACCCGGGCGGTTCTCGTAGCGCGGCGCGATCTCGGTGAAGAGGGTGTGCAGCACCGAGATGTCGGTGATGGTCTTGCGCACCAGGCGACGGTTGTGGATGTCGCCCTTCTTCGCCTTGGTGATCAGCTTCTCCGCCAGCGGGCGCATCCGACGGGCCTTGGCCTCGGTCGTGGTGATGCGGCCGTACTGGAACAGCTCACGGCACAGACCGGCGAGCAGCAGCGGCTCGTGGTGCGGGCCGCCGCCGAGGCGGGCACCCTTGGTGGGACGCGGCATGGAATTACTCCTCGAATCTCCGACTGCGGCCGTACCAGGTACCGCAGCGGGCGTACGGACACTGTGTCCGCACGACTTTCACGACGACGGGGGCGGTTCCGGGGAACCGCCCCCGCGGTCAAGTCTCTCAGTACTGCTCGGTCTCCGCGTAACCCGCGTCGTCCAGGTCGTCGGCGCCGAAGGCGTCGGCGGCGGCGGTCGGGTCGAACCCGGGCGGGCTGTCCTTGAGGGCCAGGCCCATGCCGGCCAGCTTCGCCTTGACCTCGTCGATCGACTTCGCACCAAAGTTGCGGATGTCGAGCAGGTCGGCCTCGGAGCGGGCGACGAGCTCACCCACGGTGTGGATGCCCTCGCGCTTGAGGCAGTTGTACGACCGAACGGTGAGCTCGAGCTCCTCGATCGGCAGCGCCAGGTCGGCGGCCAGGGCGGCGTCCGTCGGGGACGGGCCCATGTCGATGCCCTCGGCGTCGATGTTCAGCTCACGGGCGAGGCCGAACAGCTCCACCAGGGTCTTGCCGGCCGAGGCCATGGCGTCGCGCGGACGCATGGCGGGCTTGGTCTCGACGTCGACGATCAGCTTGTCGAAGTCGGTGCGCTGCTCGACACGGGTCGCCTCGACCTTGTAGGTGACCTTCAGCACGGGGCTGTAGATCGAGTCGACCGGGATGCGGCCGATCTCCTGGCCGGAGGCCTTGTTCTGGACGGCGGAGACGTAGCCGCGACCGCGCTCGACGGTCAGCTCCATCTCCAGCTTGCCCTTGCCGTTCAGCGTGGCGAGGATCAGCTCGGGGTTGTGCACCTCGACACCGGCCGGGGGCGCGATGTCGGCGGCGGTGACGACACCCGGGCCCTGCTTGCGCAGGTACATCACGACCGGCTCGTCGTGCTCCGAGGAGACGACCAGCTGCTTGATGTTGAGGATGAGGTCGGTCACGTCCTCCTTGACGCCCGGCACGGTGGTGAACTCGTGCAGGACACCGTCGACGCGGATGCTGGTGACAGCGGCACCCGGGATCGAGGAGAGGAGCGTGCGGCGCAGGGAGTTGCCGAGGGTGTAGCCGAAGCCCGGCTCGAGCGGCTCGATCACGAACCGCGAGCGGAACTCGTCGACGACCTCTTCGGTCAGCGAGGGGCGCTGAGCGATCAGCATGGTGTGGATCCTCCTGAAGATCTTCGGCACCCACTATTTGATGCCGAACAGAACCAGCGTACGGGGTCCCGTCCGAAACGGGACCCCGTACGAGGTTTAAAACGTGGACTGCGAGCCCGAAGGCGCTGCGTCAGACGCGGCGGCGCTTCGGCGGACGGCAGCCGTTGTGCGGGGTGGGGGTGACGTCCTGGATCGAGCCGACCTCCAGGCCGGTGGCCTGGAGCGAACGGATCGCGGTCTCGCGGCCGGAGCCCGGACCCTTCACGAAGACGTCGACCTTGCGCATGCCGTGCTCCTGCGCGCGACGGGCAGCGGCCTCGGCGGCCATCTGCGCGGCGAACGGGGTGGACTTGCGCGAGCCCTTGAAGCCGACGTGGCCGGCGGAGGCCCAGGAGATCACGTTGCCCGAGGGGTCGGTGATCGAAACGATGGTGTTGTTGAACGTGCTCTTGATGTGCGCGTGGCCGTGAGCGACGTTCTTCTTTTCCTTGCGGCGGATCTTCTTCGCGCCGGCAGCCTGACGACCCTTGGGGGGCATAAGTCTGTTCTCCTACTGAGGTGGTCGGTCCGCTGACCCGCGGGCCGGAGGGATGTCCGGTTACGGGACGGACTACTTCTTGCCCGGCTTCTTCTTACCGGCGATCGCGCGACGCGGGCCCTTGCGGGTACGCGCGTTGGTGTGGGTGCGCTGACCGCGGACCGGCAGGCCGCGGCGGTGACGCAGACCCTCGTAGCAGCCGATCTCGACCTTGCGGCGGATGTCGGCGGCCACCTCGCGGCGGAGGTCACCCTCGACCGTGAAGTTGGCGTCGATGTACTGGCTCAGCTTGACCAGGTCTTCCTCGGCGATGTCGCGAACGCGGACATCGGGGCTGACACCGGTCTCGGCGAGGGTCTGCTGGGCGCGGGTACGGCCGATGCCGTACACGTAGGTGAGGGCGATCTCGATCCGCTTCTCACGGGGGAGATCAACGCCGGCGAGGCGTGCCATTCAAGGCTCCTGTGTTTCTTCAGAGGTCTGGCGAGCCACCTACTCCGACACCTCACGGTGAGGGAGCCCCGGCCTCTGACCGGGGGCGGCAGTCCGTCCTGGACGGATCGGGTGGCCCGCTTATGACGTTTTTCGCGTCGCGCGAAGTACTACGAGAAATGCGGGAGAGAGATCAGCCCTGGCGCTGCTTGTGGCGCAGGTTGTCGCAGATCACCATGACCCGGCCGTGACGGCGGATCACCTTGCACTTGTCGCAGATCTTCTTGACGCTCGGCTTGACCTTCATGCTTCAGGTTCTCCGGGTCTAGATCTGGCGTTCTTACTTGTAGCGGTAGACGATCCGGCCACGCGTCAGGTCGTAGGGGCTGAGCTCCACCACGACCCGGTCGTCCGGCAGGATGCGGATGTAGTGCATGCGCATCTTGCCACTGATGTGCGCGAGGACCTTGTGACCGTTCTGCAGCTCGACCTTGAACATCGCGTTCGGAAGAGACTCGATCACGGTGCCCTCGATCTCAATGGCGCCTTGCTTCTTAGCCATGAACTGCGAGATCCACCTTCCGGGACCGGCTACCGTATGCGGCACGCTCGTGCGAACCTGGGTCCACCCCGACCCCGACGAGGGGGAAGAGGGCGTGCTGGAGCACGCTACGAGTGAGCCGACGGTCCATCCTACGCCAGCGCGGGGGATGCACCAAAACGGGGGCTCCGGTCAGCGGCCGGTCGTGGCGGCCGGAACGACCGGGACGGCCAGCGGGTCGACGTGGGCGGTGCAGGCGGAGCAGCGGCGGGCGGCCTCGGGGATCTCGGTCAGGCACTCCGGGCAGGGACGCTTCGGGGTCTTCGGCTTCTTCGGCATGTAGCGGGCGGTCGCCTTGGTCACCGGCAGGACCACGCAGAAGTAGAGCACCGCGGCGGTCATGAAGAACGCGATCAGCACGTTGAGGAACTGGCCGTACGGGAAGGTCACTCCGGCGATGGTGGCCTTGTAGGAGCCGAAGTCGCCGGCGGCGCCGACCACCACACCCACCAGCGGGGTGAGGAAGGCGGACACGAAGCCGGTCACCACGCCGGTGAACGCGGCGCCGATGACCACACCGACCGCCATGTCGACGACGTTGCCGCGCATCATGAAGTCGCGGAATCCCTTGAACACTGCACTCTCCTCGCTCGAAGCCACTGCCAGCGCATAAAAATAGGACAAAAGCCCTGGAGGTCCAAACCTCCAGGGCTCCGCGTCCTTCGCCGGGCCGGTGGCCGGCCCGGTCCGCTACACGCCGAGCGGGTCCGGCGCGGCCGTGACACCCAGCCTGGCCAGCATCTCCTTGCCGCCGTCGAAGGCGGTGAGCACCAGCGGGCCCTCCTCGGTGACCGCCACCGAGTGCTCCCAGTGCGAGGCCCAGGTGCCGTCGTTGGTGACCACGGTCCAGTCGTCCTCCAGCACCTTGGTGTGCGGGGTGCCGAGCGAGACCATCGGCTCGATCGCCAGCACGGTGCCGGGGATCAGCTTCATGCCCTTGCCCCGGCCGCGCTCGACGTAGTTCAGCACGTGCGGCTCCATGTGCATCGCGGTGCCGATGCCGTGGCCGCCGTAGCCCTCGGTGATGCCCCACTTGCCCTTGGGCGGCAGCGGCTGGCGGCGGACGAAGCCCTCGATCGCCTTGGAGACGTCGACCAGGCGGTTGCCCTTCTTCATCTGGGCGATGCCGGCCCACATCGAGCCCTCGGTGACCCGGCTCAGCATCTCCACCTCGGGGCTCACCTCGCCGACCGCGACCGAGATCGCCGCGTCGCCGTGCCAGCCGTCCAGGATCGCGCCGCAGTCGATCGAGATGAGGTCGCCCTCCTGGAGCACCCGGTCACCGGGGATGCCGTGCACGACCTCGTTGTTCACCGAGGCGCAGATCACGCCCGGGAACCACAGGCCGCCGTGGTCCGCCCGGAAGTTCGAGGTCGCACCGTGCTCGGTGATGACCTTGTCCGCGATGTCGTTGAGCTCCTGGGTGGTGATTCCCGGGGCGACCGCCTCGCGGCACGCCTTGAGCGCCTCGGCGACGACCAGCCCGGCCGCTCGCATCTTCGCGATCTGCTCGGGGGTCTTGATCTCCACCATCTGGGTCACGCCTTCCTTGGGTTCCCGCGCGGTCCTTGCCGGCGGCCGTACGTACGTCGCTGAAAAAACTCAGCTGTCCTGCTTCAGCGCCTCGATCGCGCGGGCGGTGACCTCGTCCACCTTGCCGAGCGCGGGGATCGTGGCGATCAGACCCTGCTGGCGGTAGTAGTCGATGATCGGCTCGGTCTCCGTGTGGTAGACCTCGAGCCGGGTCCGCACCTTGTCCTCGGTGTCGTCCGAACGCTGGTACAGCTCGCCGCCGCACTCGTCGCAGACCCCGGCGGCCTTCGGCGGGTTGTAGTCCACGTGGAACACGTGGCCCCCGTCGTTGCGGCACAGCCGGCGGCCGGCGATCCGGCGGACGACCTCGTCCTCGGGGACCTCGAGGTCCAGCACGCCGTCCAGCGCGATGCCCTGCTCGGCGAGGAACTCGTCCAGCGCCTTCGCCTGGCCCAGGTTGCGCGGGAAACCGTCCAGCAGGAAACCGTTGGCGGCGTCCTCCTGGAGCATGCGGTCCTTGGCCATCCCGATGGTGACCTCGTCGGGCACCAGGCGGCCCGCGTCCATGTAGCTCTTGGCCTCGACACCCAGCGGGGTGCCCTGGCCGATGTTGGCGCGGAACAGGTCGCCGGTCGAGATGTGGGGGATGGACAGGGTCTTGGCGAGGAGGTGCGCCTGAGTACCCTTCCCGGCCCCGGGGGGTCCGACGAGGACGATACGCATCAGCGGAGGAACCCTTCGTAATTGCGCTGCTGGAGCTGGCTCTCGATCTGCTTCACAGTTTCGAGTCCGACGCCGACGACGATGAGCACGCTGGTGCCGCCGAACGGGAAGTTGGTCTGCTGTCCGAAGGCGACCAGGGCGATCATCGGGATCAACGCGATCAGGCCCAGGTAGAGCGAACCCGGCCACGTGATGCGGGTGAGCACGTAGTTCAGGTACTCGGCCGTCGGGCGGCCGGCCCGGATGCCCGGGATGAACCCACCATACTTCTTCATGTTGTCGGCAACTTCTTCGGGGTTGAAGGAGATCGCGACGTAGAAGAAGGCGAAGAAGACGATCAGCAGGAAGTACGTGGCCATGTAGACCGGGTGGTCACCGCGGACGAAGTGCTTGGTGATCCAGACCGCCCAGCTCGACTGACTGTTGGTCAGCTGAACCACCAGGGCGGGGATGTACAGCAGCGACGAGGCGAAGATGACCGGGATGACACCGGCCTGGTTCACCTTGAGCGGGATGTAGGTCGACGTCCCGCCGAAGGCCCGACGGCCGATCATCCGCTTCGCGTACTGGACCGGGATCCGGCGCTGCGCCTGCTCGACGAAGATGACGAGCATCACAACGATGACGCCGATCGCGATGACCGAGAGGAACTCGACCCAGCCGCCGCCGATGGTGCCGGACTGCTTGATCGCCCACATCGAGGTGGGGAACTGCGCCGCGATCGAGGTGAAGATCAGCAGCGACATGCCGTTGCCGATGCCCCGGTCGGTGATGAGCTCGCCGAGCCACATGATCACCGTGGTGCCGGCGGTCATGGTCAGGACCATCACGGCGATCCGGAACACCCCGGTGTCCGGGACGATCTGGTTGGCGTAGACGCACCCGGAGAAGAGGGCGCCGCTGGACGCGGTCGCCACGATCCCGGTGCCCTGGAGCACCGCCAGCGCGATGGTGAGGTAACGGGTGTACTGGGTGATCTTCGCCTGGCCGGCCTGCCCCTCCTTCTTCAGCGCCTCGAGTCGTGGGATCACGACCGTGAGGAGCTGGAGGATGATGCTCGCCGTGATGTACGGCATGATGCCGAGGGCGAAGATCGTCAACTGGAGCAGAGCGCCGCCGGAGAACAGGTTCACCAGGCCGAAGAGCCCGTTGTTCTTGGTCTCCTTGATGCAGGCGTGAACCGCCTCGAAGTCGACCCCGGGTACGGGAACGTGCGAGCCCAGCCGGAACAGCACCATGATGCCCAGCGTGAACAGCAGCTTCTTGCGCAGGTCGGGCGTCTGGAACGCCCGCGCGAACGCACTGAGCACGGTGCCTCCTGCGCCTCCCGCACGTCGTCGGCGGGAGGGTCGGTCCTGGAATGGGGAGTTTGCGGTTCGGGCCCCGTACAGACGGCACAGGCGAGCCTGCGCGCAGCCTACAAGGGAACTCCACGGACTCTAACAGTGCACGGCCACTCGAAAGAAGCGCGTACGCCCTCTCCCCCACTCATGGGGTACGGGATGCCCGGTTTTGCCACACAAAAGAACGAGAGCCCGTTCACCGCAATCCGGACCGCCCCGGGCCGGGGAAAGTCCGGAAAAGGCGTGAGCCCCGCGCTTCCCGGAACGGGAAACGCGGGGCTCACGAAGTCAGCGGGCTCAGACGAGCTCGGTGACGGTGCCGCCGGCGGCGACGATCTTCTCGGTGGCGGAGCCGGAGACGGCGTCCACCGTCACCTGCAGGGCGACCGAGATCTCGCCGGTGCCGAGCACCTTGACGAGGGAGTTCTTGCGAACCGCGCCCTTGGCGACCAGGTCCTCGACCGTGACCTCTCCACCCTGCGGGTAGAGCTCGGCCAGCTTGTCGAGGTTGACGACCTGGAACGTGATCTTGAACGGGTTCTTGAAGCCCTTCAGCTTCGGCAGGCGCATGTGGAGCGGCATCTGGCCACCCTCGAAGCGCTGCGGAACCTGGTAGCGGGCCTTGGTGCCCTTGGTACCACGACCAGCGGTCTTACCCTTGGACGCCTCACCACGACCCACACGGATCTTGTCGGTCTTGGCACCCGGGGCGGGACGCAGGTTGTGGATCTTGATCGGGTTCTCGCCCATGATCAGTCCACCTCCTCAACCGTCACGAGGTGACGAACGGTCTGGGCCATCCCACGGATCTCGGGACGGTCCTCCTTCACCACGACGTCGTGCATGCGCTTGAGACCGAGCGAACGCAGGGTGTCACGGTGATTCTGCTTGCTGCCGATGTACGACTTGGTCTGCGTGATCTTGAGGCGAGCCATCAGGCGCTCACCCCAGCAGCACGCGCCCGCAGCAGAGCGGCGGGGGCCACGTCCTCCAGCGGCAGGCCACGACGGGCGGCGATCTCCTCGGGGCGCACGAGGCCCTTCAGAGCGGCCACGGTGGCGTGCACGATGTTGATCGCGTTGTCCGAGCCGAGCGACTTCGACAGGATGTCGTGGATGCCGGCGCACTCCAGGACGGCGCGCACCGGACCACCGGCGATAACACCGGTACCGGGGGCGGCGGGCTTCAGGAGCACAACGCCGGCGGCCTTCTCACCCTGGATCGGGTGGGGGATGGTGCCCTGGATACGGGGGACCTTGAAGAAGTTCTTCTTGGCCTCCTCAACACCCTTGGCGATGGCGGCCGGAACCTCCTTCGCCTTCCCGTAACCGACACCCACGGTGCCGTCGCCATCGCCCACCACGACCAGCGCGGTGAAGGAGAAACGACGACCACCCTTGACAACCTTGGCGACACGGTTGATCGCGACGACGCGCTCGACGTAAGCGGTCTTCTCGACGGCGGGGGCGTTGCCCCGGTCGTCACGCTTACGGTCGCGCCGCTCGCCACCGGTGCCGCCGCCGGCGCCGCTACCGCGGCGCTGGGGTCCAGCCATTGGAATTACCTCTCTCGATTACGTCCGCCGACAGAGTCGACGAGCGGCTTAGAAGTCGAGCCCGGCCTCGCGGGCCGCGTCCGCCAGGGCGGCGATGCGGCCGGCGTACCGGTTGCCCGCGCGGTCGAAGACGACCGACTCGATGCCGGCAGCCTTGGCGCGCTCGGCGACCAGGCTCCCGACCTTCTTGGCCAGCTCGGTCTTGTCGCCCTCGGCGCCCTTGATGGACACGTCGAGGGTGGACGCCGACGCCAGGGTGTGACCCTTGGCGTCGTCGATGACCTGGGCGACCATGTGGCGGTTCGAACGGGTCACCACGAGGCGCGGACGCACCTCGGTGCCGGTGACGCGCTTGCGAACCCGGATCGCGCGGCGCTTGCGAGCGGCGCTCTTGTAGGCGTTGCCCTTGCCGATCTTGACAGAGACACTCATCGCTTACTTACCACTCTTTCCGACCTTGCGGCGGATAACCTCGCCCGCGTACTTGACACCCTTGGCCTTGTACGGGTCGGGCTTGCGCAGCTTGCGGATCTTCGCGGCGACCTCGCCGACCTTCTGCTTGTCGATGCCGTCCACGTGGAACTTGGTGGCCGACTCGACGACGAAGGAGATGCCCTCGGGCGCCTCGACGAGGATCGGGTGGCTGTAGCCCAGCTGGAACTCCATGTCGGAGCCCTTCGCCAGAACTCGGTAGCCGACACCGCTGATCTCCAGCGACTTGCGGTAGCCCGCGGTCACACCGGTGATCATGTTCGCCACCAGCGTGCGGGTCAGGCCGTGCAGGGCCTTCGACTGACGCTCGTCGTTGGGGCGGGTGACAGCCAGAATGCCGTCCTCGCCCTTGCCGATCTCGATCGGCGCGGCGACGACGTGGGTGAGGGAGCCCTTCGGACCCTTCACCGAGACCGTCTGGCCATCGATGGTGACGTCCACGCCAGCGGGGACCTGGATGGGCAGCCGTCCAATGCGCGACATTGCTGTACCTCCGTTTCCCGAATTACCAGACGTAGGCGAGAACTTCTCCGCCTACGCCCTTCTTGGCGGCCTGCTTGTCGGTCAGGAGGCCGGAGGACGTGGAGATGATCGCCACGCCCAGGCCGCCGAGAACCTTCGGCAGGTTGGTGGACTTTGCGTAAACGCGCAGACCCGGCTTGCTGATGCGCTTGATGCCGGCAATGGAGCGCTCACGGTTGGGGCCGAACTTGAGCTCGATGGTCAGCTTCTTGCCGACCTCGCCCTCAACCGGCTCCTCAACCTTGTAGGAGGAGATGTACCCCTCCTGCTGCAGGATCTCGGCGACGTGCGCCTTGATCTTGCTGGCCGGCATCGCCACGGAGTCGTGGTACGCCGAGTTCGCGTTACGCAGACGCGTGAGCATGTCTGCGATGGGGTCGGTCATGGTCATGATGGCCTCAGGCCTCTCTCGCCGCGGTTTCTCCGCGCCAGGTCCCCCTGCCGGACTCTTCCGAGTTCGTCAGGGGCACAAGCGCAGGGGACCTGCGACGTCGTAAGACTGGGTGCGAGCCCTCTCGCAAGAGGGCCACGGGCATCCATGGGGAAGCCGTGGCAGGGGGCCCGACCCCACTACCTTACGGGACTCCGTACGGCAGGCCCAAAACGGGCCGGTGTGGGATCGGGCACCTCTGCTTCGCTGGGTGCCCAGGGCACCTGGCTGACCTCGCGGAGGAGGACTACCAGGAGCTCTTGGTCACGCCCGGCAGCTCGCCGCGGTGCGCCATCTCACGGAGGCAGACACGGCAGAGGCCGAACTTGCGGTACACCGAGTGCGGACGGCCGCAGCGCTGGCACCGGGTGTAGGCCCGGACGCCGAACTTCGGCTTCCGCTCGGCCTTCGCGATGAGGGACTTCTTCGCCATTGGCTCACGCCTCCTTGAACGGGAAGCCCAGAGCACGCAGGAGCGCCCGGCCCTCGTCGTCGGTCTGAGCGGTGGTCACGACGGTGATGTCCATACCGCGCTGACGGTCGACCTTGTCCTGGTCGATCTCGTGGAACATAACCTGCTCGGTCAGACCGAAGGTGTAGTTGCCACGGCCGTCGAACTGCTTCGGCGAGAGGCCGCGGAAGTCACGGATTCGCGGCAGGGCCAGCGAAACCAGACGGTCCAGGAACTCCCACATGCGGTCACCGCGGAGGGTGACGTGGGTGCCGATCGGCTGGCCCTCGCGCAGCTTGAACTGCGCGATGGACTTGCGAGCCTTGGTCACGGCCGGCTTCTGGCCGGTGATCGCGGTGAGGTCGCGGATCGCGCCCTCGATCAGCTTGCTGTCACGGGCGGCCTCGCCGACACCCATGTTGACGACGACCTTGACCAGGCCGGGCGTCAGCATGACGTTCTCGTACGAGAACTGCTCCTGCAGCTGACCCTTGATCTCGGAGTTGTAACGCTCCTTGAGACGGGGGGTCACCTTCTCAACAGTCGTCTCAGACATCAGATGTCCTCACCGGTTCGCTTGGCAACGCGGATCTTGTTGCCCTCGTCGTCGAAGCGGTAGCCAACGCGGGTGACGACCTTCTTGCCGTCCTTCTCCACGACCAGCTGGACGTTGGAGACGTGCACCGGGGCCTCGACGGTGACAATGCCACCCTGGGTGCCCGGACCCGGCTTGGTGTGCTTCTTGACCCGGTTGACACCCTCGACCAGGACCTTGTTCTCGGCGGGCATGGCCTGGATGACCTTGCCCTGCTTGCCGCGGTCCTTGCCGGTGATGACCTGGACCAGGTCACCCTTCTTGATCTTCATGCTGTTCGCCATGAGTTAGAGCACCTCCGGCGCAAGCGAGATGATCTTCATGAACTTCTTGTCACGCAGCTCGCGGCCCACCGGGCCGAAGATGCGGGTACCGCGCGGGTCGCCATCGGTGTTCTTGAGGACGACAGCGGCGTTCTCGTCGAACCGGATGTACGAACCGTCGGGACGACGGCGCGACTTCACGGTGCGGACGACGACGCACTTGACGACGTCACCCTTCTTGACCGAACCGCCGGGGATCGCGTCCTTGACGGTCGCGACGATGACGTCCCCGATGCCGGCGTAGCGGCGACCGGAACCACCGAGAACGCGGATGCAAAGGATTTCCTTCGCGCCCGTGTTGTCGGCGACTCGCAGTCGCGACTCCTGCTGGATCACAGCTTTCTCCTGATCGTCAACGAGAGCTGACGGGCCGGCCGCTGCTCACACCGGCGTCCACGAGGGACCTGGTGCACATACGGCCGTACCGCATCAACTTCGTTACTTGGCCTTCTCGAGGATCTCGACGACGCGCCAGCGCTTCGTCGCGGACAGCGGGCGGGTCTCCGCGAGGAGGACCCGGTCGCCGATGCCGCAGGCGTTCGCCTCGTCGTGCGCCTTCAGCTTGTTCGTACGGCGGATGACCTTGCCGTACAGAGCGTGCTTGACGCGGTCCTCGACGGCGACGACGACGGTCTTGTCCATCTTGTCGCTGACGACGAGACCCTCACGGGTCTTGCGGAAACCGCGCGTCTCGTTGGTGTTCTCAGTCATCAGGCGCTCTCCACCGTCTCGATGCCCAGCTCGCGCTCGCGCATCAGGGTGTAGATCCGCGCGATGTCCTTACGGACGAGCTTGAGCCGTCCGTGGTTGTCGAGCTGCCCGGTCGCCGCCTGGAAGCGGAGGTTGAACAGCTCCTCCTTGGCCTCACGGAGCTTGGCAACGAGACCCTCGTTGTCCAGCTCGCGGAGGTCAGCAGCCTTGGTGCCGGCCGACATCAGCTCTCACCTGCCTCGCGCCGGATGATCCGGCACTTCATCGGGAGCTTGTGAGCTGCGCGGGTCAGCGCCTCACGAGCCACCTTCTCGTTGGGGTACGACAGCTCGAACATGACCCGACCCGGGTGCACGTTCGCGATCCACCACTCGGGCGAACCCTTACCGGAACCCATGCGGGTCTCGGCCGGCTTCTTGGTGAGCGGACGGTCCGGGTAGATGTTGATCCAGACCTTGCCGCCACGCTTGATGTGACGGGTGACGGCGATACGAGCGGACTCGATCTGCCGGTTCGTCACGTAGGCCGGGGTGACGGCCTGGATGCCGTACTCGCCGAACGCGAGCTCGGTGCCACCCTTCGAAGCGCCGCGGCGCTTCGGGTGGTGCTGCTTGCGGTGCTTGACCCGACGGGGGATCAGCATGACGGTCAGGCCTCCGTTCCGGTGTTCTCGGCAGCCGGAGCCTCGGCGACCGGGGCCGCGGGGGCCTCGGAAGCGGCGGGGCGACGGCCGCGGCCACCACGCTCGCCACCACGGCGCTCGCCACCGCGGGCGGGACGACCACCCTCGGGACGGGCCGGGCGGTTGCCCGAGCGGGCAGCAGCGTTCTCAGCGCGGACCTCGGCGATGTTCTTGACGTCGCCCTTGTAGATCCAGACCTTCACGCCGATGCGGCCGAAGGTGGTCTTGGCCTCGAAGAAGCCGTAGTCGACGTTCGCACGAAGGGTGTGCAGCGGCACACGACCCTCGCGGTAGAACTCCGAACGGCTCATCTCGGCGCCGCCGAGACGACCGGAGCACTGGACCTTGATGCCCTTGGCGCCGGACTTCATGGTGCCCTGCATCGACTTGCGCATGGCACGACGGAAGGAGACGCGGGAGGACAGCTGCTCCGCGACGCCCTGAGCCACGAGCTGGGCGTCCAGCTCGGGGTTCTTGACCTCGAGGATGTTCAGCTGGACCTGCTTGCCGGTCAGCTTCTCGAGGTCGCCGCGGATGCGGTCGGCCTCGGTGCCACGGCGACCGATGACGATGCCGGGGCGGGCGGTGTGGATGTCGACGCGGACGCGGTCGCGGGTGCGCTCGATCTCGACCTTGGAGATGCCGGCGCGCTCCATGCCCTTCGTCATCATGCGACGAATGGCAACGTCTTCCTTGACGTAGTCCTTGTACAGCTTGTCGGCGTACCAGCGGGACTTGAAGTCCGTGCTGATGCCGAGGCGGAACCCGTGCGGGTTAACCTTCTGGCCCATTACCGGGTCCCTTCCTTGCTGCTGACGACCACGGTGATGTGGCTGGTCCGCTTGCGGATCCGGTAGGCGCGGCCCTGGGCACGCGGACGGAACCGCTTCAGGGTCGGACCCTCGTCAACGTACGCCTCGCTGATGACGAGGTCGTCCACGTTGGAGTGGTTGTAGTTGTGCGCGGCGTTGGCAATGGCGCTGTCGAGCACCTTGCCCACCGGCACGGTGGCGGCCTGCGGAGCGAAACGCAGGACGGCCTGGGCCTCCGTGGCCGGCAGGCCACGGATGAGGTCCACCACGCGGCGGGCCTTCATGGGCGTGACGCGGATGTACCGCGCCTGGGCCCTGGCTTCCATGGTTGTCCCCTTAATGGAGTAAGTCATTGAGTCGGTCTGGCGGTGAAGCTCAGGCGACTAGCGACGCTTCGACTTGCGGTCGTCCTTGACGTGGCCGCGGAAGGTGCGGGTCGGAGCGAACTCGCCCAGCTTGTGGCCGACCATCGACTCGGTGACGAACACCGGGACGTGCTTGCGACCATCGTGAACCGCGATCGTGTGGCCGAGCATGGCCGGGAAGATCACGGAGCGACGGGACCAGGTCTTGATGACGTTCTGGGTACCCGCCTCGTTCTGCGCGTCCACCTTCTTGAGAAGGTGGCCGTCGATGAAGGGGCCCTTCTTGAGACTGCGCGGCATCTGACCTGCTCCTAGCGCTTCTTGTTGGTCTTGCGGCGGCGCACGATGAGAGCGTCCGACGCCTTCTTCGGGCGACGGGTACGACCCTCCTTCTGGCCCCACGGCGAGACCGGGTGGCGACCACCGGAGGTCTTACCCTCACCACCACCGTGCGGGTGGTCGATCGGGTTCATGGCCACACCACGCACGGTCGGGCGAACGCCCTTCCAGCGCATACGGCCGGCCTTGCCCCAGTTGATGTTCGACTGCTCGGCGTTGCCGACCTCGCCGACGGTCGCGCGGCAGCGCGCGTCCACCAGGCGGATCTCACCGGAGGGCATGCGCAGGTGCGCCATCTTGCCCTCACGCGCCAGCAGCTGGATGCCGGAGCCGGCGGAGCGGGCCAGCTTGGCACCGCCACCGGGACGCAGCTCCACCGCGTGGATGGTGGTACCGACCGGGATGTTGCGCAGCGGCAGGTTGTTGCCCGGCTTGATGTCGGCGCCAGCGCCGTTCTCGATCCGGTCGCCCTGCGTGATGCCGCGCGGCGCGATGATGTAGCGCTTCTCGCCGTCCGCGTAGTGCAGGAGCGCGATGCGCGCGGTGCGGTTGGGGTCGTACTCGATGTGCGCGACCTTGGCCGGCACGCCGTCCTTGTCGTGACGACGGAAGTCGATCACGCGGTAGGCGCGCTTGTGCCCGCCACCCTGGTGGCGAACGGTGATCCGACCGGCGTTGTTACGGCCGCCCTTGCTGTGCAGGGGGCGAACCAGCGACTTCTCCGGCGTGGACCGCGTGATTTCGACGAAGTCGGCCACGCTCGAGCCACGACGGCCCGGCGTAGTCGGCTTGTACTTGCGGATACCCATTTTCGTCCTCGTCTTGATCGACGATCACGGCCTCCGTCAGGAGGTCGGACCACCGAAGATGTCGATGCGGTTGCCCTCAGCCAGCGTCACAATGGCGCGCTTGGTGTCCTTGCGCTTGCCAAAACCCGTCTTGGAGCGCTTGCGCTTGCCCTGACGGTTGAGCGTGTTGACGGACTCGACCTTGACCGAGAAGACCGCCTCGACGGCCTGCTTGATCTGGGTCTTGTTGGCACCGGGCGACACGACGAACGTGTACTTGTTCTCGTCGAGGAGCGAGTAGCTCTTCTCCGAGATAACCGGCTTCACCAGGACATCACGGGGGTCCGTGAACGTCTTGCTCGTGATCTCTGCAGCCATCAGGCGGCGCTCCCTTCGAGCTCGCCCTCAGCAGCAACGGCCTTGGCGGACGCGGCGGGACCCGCCACGAAACGCTCGAAGGCGGCCTGGGTGAAGACCACATCGTCGGAGACGAGCACGTCGTAGGTGTTCAGCTGACCGGCGTCCAGGATGTGCACGTGCGGCAGGTTGCGGGCGCTCTTCAGACCCAGCTCGTCGGCACGCTCGACGACGAGGAGGATGTTCTTGCGCTCGGTGATCTTGCCGAACAGACCCTTGGCGGCCTTGGTCGACGGCACCTCGGCCGCGACCACGTCGGTGACGACGTGGATGCGGTTGTGGCGGGCCCGGTCGGTGAGCGCACCGCGCAGAGCGGCGGCGATCATCTTCTTCGGGGTCCGCTGCGAGTAGTCGCGCGGCACGGGACCGTGCACAACGCCACCGCCGGCGAACTGCGGCGCACGGGTCGAGCCCTGACGGGCGCGGCCGGTGCCCTTCTGGCGGTACGGCTTCTTGCCGCCACCGCGGACCTCGCCACGAGTCTTGGTCTTGTGGGTGCCCTGACGGGCCGCAGCGAGCTGCGCCACGACGACCTGGTGCATCAGCGGAACGCTGACCTTCGCGTCGAAGATCTCGGCCGGCAGCTCGAGGCTGCCGGTCTTGTCACCCGAGGGCGACAGGATGTCAATGGTGCTCATATCCTTCACAGCCCCTTCGCCGCGGTGCGGACGAGGACGAGGCCGCCGTTCGGGCCCGGGATCGCACCCTTGATGAGGAGCAGACCCTTCTCCGCGTCAACCGCGTGCACGGTCAGGTTCTGGGTGGTCACACGCTCGTGACCCATCCGGCCGGCCATCTTCAGGCCCTTGAACACGCGGCCCGGGGTGGCGCAGCCACCGATGGAACCGGGCGAACGGTGCTTGCGCTGCACGCCGTGACCGGCGCCGAGACCCCGGAAGTTGTGGCGCTTCATGACACCGGCGAAGCCCTTGCCCTTGGAGGTGCCGGTCACGTCGACCTTGACACCCGCCTCGAACAGCTCGGCGGTGATCTCCTGGCCCAGGGTGTACTCGGACGCGTCCGCGGTACGGAGCTCGACCAGGTGGCGGCGCGGGGTGACACCGGCCTTGGCGAAGTGGCCCGCGAGGGGCTTGTTCACCTTGCGGGGGTCGATCTCGCCGAAGCCGATCTGGACGGCGTCGTAGCCGGCCGGGCTGTCGGCGGTGTGGACCTGGGTCACGACATTGGGCCCAGCCTTGACGACGGTCACCGGAACGACCCGGTTGTTCTCGTCCCAGACCTGGGTCATGCCGAGCTTCTCGCCCAGGATGCCCTTAATCTGCTTAGCCATCTTCGGTGCGCCTCTCAGAGCTTGATCTCGATGTCGACGCCAGCCGGCAGGTCGAGACGCATGAGCGAGTCAACCGTCTTCGGCGTGGGGTCGAGGATGTCGATCAGACGCTTGTGAGTGCGCATCTCGAAGTGCTCGCGCGAGTCCTTGTACTTGTGCGGCGAGCGGATGACGCAGTAAACGTTCTTCTCAGTGGGCAGCGGCACCGGGCCCGCGACCTGCGCACCAGTACGGATCACCGTCTCGACGATCTTCTTCGCCGAGGAGTCGATGACCTCGTGGTCGTAGGCCTTGAGCCGGATGCGGATCTTCTGTCCCGCCATGGCTACCTTGTAGTCCTTCTGTCAAGTCGCCGCACGACTCCTCCTCCGACCCCCGCGCTCGGGCGTGTCGCCTTCGCGCTTGCAAAAAACCGGCGAATGAATCGTCGGTTTCAAACTTTCGGGGTGGGGGGGAGCCGGGCTGATACCCCGCACACGCTTCCCGGAAGATTCCCGTACTTTCGCCCCGCAGCTGCCGTGGCGTAACACACACGCTTGACGGCCATCACGGGAACGACGAGTAGATGGGACTCGCTTCCGGTCCTCCCGGCGGGAGGCGCGCAGCATCGGCACTCAACCGAGCAACTTGGACATACTGCCACAGGTGGGAGCCGGAAAGCCAATCGGGGCCGGTGAGGCAGCCCTCACCGGCCCCGGTCGGGGGCGCGCCCTCAGGGGCGGACTACTTCTGGGTCACCCAGGGAGCGATCCTGCCGCAGACCACGGGCCAGTCCTCGGTCGACACCCCGGCGCAGTGCAGCGTCTTCTTGTCCGGCTCCGGCTCCCAGTCCTTGACGATCGGGTCGGCGCAGGCGCGCTGCGGCGTCTCCGACTTCACCGGCGCGAACTTCGGGCAACTGCCGTCCTGCTTCTTGATGTTGTGCGCCCGCCAGGCGTCGATGCCCATCGTGTTGGTCTTCTCGTTCTGCGGCATGTAGCGGTCCACCGACCAGGACGCGCCCATGGTGGCGAACAGCGCCAGGGCGCAGACCAGTCCGGCGGCGAGCTGCCTGGTGCCGCGGAGCGGGACGACCGGGCCCGCCTGATCGGTGCGGCCGACCGCGCGGAACGACCGCTCGACCCAGCCCCGGCCCCGGTCGGTGGCGGCCATCAGACCGGTCACCGCCAGGATGATCAGGCAGTACATGATGATCCAGGTCGTCCGCGGGTAGAGCTGGACCATCTGGTCGTGGGCCATCTGCGAGGCGTAGTAGAAGCGCATCAGCCAGGCGCCGACGAGCACCGCCGCCGCCACCCGGACCACCAGGCTGCGCAGCCCGACCCCGATGCCGATGCCGACCGCGGTGAGCAGCAGCAGCGCGAAGCCGGTCTGGCCGGCCATCTCGCCCGCCTGCGGCCAGGTGTGGTACGTCTCCTGGCCGGAGCGGTCCGACAGCCAGCCGAGCACATAGGCCGGGTCGACGTAGTTGACGATGTAGGCGTACCGGTCCGGGGTCGTCGCCCCTTCCTTGGCGATCTGGTAGAGCAGCGGCGAGCCGATGGCACCCGCCAGACCCACCGTGGTGCCCACGAACAGCAGCGTCCGCCGGACGGCGCGGGCGCCGCCGCGCCAGGGGAACAGGAACAGGGTCAGCACGAAGATGCCCGGCGCCGACCAGAGGTACCAGCCCGAGTAGTAGAGGAAGAGCACACCGAAGACCACGCCGAAGCCCGCGCCGCGCAGCAGCACCGAGCGGACGGACAGCTCGCCGGCCCGGCGCAGCTCGCGCAGGCAGGCGCCCAGCAGCGGCACCAGGATGATCATCGTGACGTGGCTGTACGGCCGGATCGGGTCGAGGAAGACCAGCACCGAGGGCACCGCGACGGCCAGCGCCCAGAACGGCCGCAGCATGAGGCGCCAGGCCAGGTAGCTCATCGGCCCGGCCAGGGCGGTGAAGAAGATCTGCAGGTCGTGCAGGGCGTAGCCCTCGCCGCCGATCCCGCCGTAGTTGAGCTTCGCCCAGAGCGCGATCAGCCCGGGGAACAGCGGCGGGTAGACGCCGGGCAGCCCCTTGTCGTCGAGGATCGACGTGGCCATGTGGATCAGCTGGCTCGGGTCGCCCTCCTGGCCGCCGAGCGGCCACGGGGTGCCGCGCAGCGCGACCACCACTCCCCCGGCCACCACACCGGTCGCCAGGCCCGCGATCGCCCCGCAGACCAGCCGCTGGACCAGCCGGTGCCGCAGGGCCGCGCCCCGGTAGGCGGTGTAGAGCAGCACCGCGAGCAGGGGCAGACCGAGGAAGGCCGCGTACAGCTGGATCTTCGCCAGTCCGCTGACCTGGCCGATCCGGTTCAGCGGGTTCACGGAGATGCGCGTGCACAGCAGGGTGAGGAGGAGCGCGGCGGCGACGCTGACGACGACCTCGGCGGCGATCTGCACCGAGCGCCGCTCGAGCAGGGCCGCACGGCCCGCTCTCCCGCCCGTCTCCGGCGGCGGTCCGCCGTCGCGATCGGTGCTCGCGGCGCTGTCGACCGCTTCGGGGGCCAGGTTCGTCATCTCAGTCCATTCCGTCGGGCGGCCGCGCGGGGCCGCCGGAACTCGGAGGAGCACCTCGTGGCTCCCGTGCGGTGGACGGGGCCGTCGGCCAGGGCCCGGGAGGCTCCTCCGCCCGTCCGGCGCACCGCTCGCGGGGTCGTGCGGTCCGTTCGCGGCGCGTGAGCGCTTCGGTCCGCCCGACCCTCCGGATCGCACCGGGAAGTCTGCCACGCGGTCCTGGGCCAGGCCAATGTGTCCAACGGGGTAACGCACTGACCGTCCGGCCGCGTTGCCTCCCGCCGCCGGGTCGACCCCTTCGGGCAGTCGAACGCCCGGCGCGGCCGAGTGTTCATCCACCGGGCGCAACTCTTTTCCCGTCACGGTGGTCTACACAGGTGGCGTTCGAACGGCTCCCGTGCGCCTGGCAGAATCGAGGCTCGGCCCCACGGCCCCGCGGCCCCGGCACACCGCCGGCCGGCCCACCCGGTGGTCCACCGTCGGCCCCGCACCCCGATCACCACTCCTGAAGGACTCTCGGACAGTGACGAGCGCACCGACAGCCGCCCCCGACCTGACCAGACAGCCGCCGGCGACGCAAGGCCGTCGCGGTGCCCGGGGCGTCCCCGGCAGACCGGCCGTCTCCCTGGTCGCGGAGGGCCTGACCGCCGTCTTCGCGGCGCTGCTCATGACGGCGGCCGCGTCGACCGTCGACCTGAACCCGATGATGCGAATAGGCCAGGTCAGCGGACTGGCCGCGCTCCAGTTCCGGCTGCTGCTGCTGCTCGGCGTCGTCCTGGTGGCCTGTGCCGTCCTCATGCGGCGCCGGCCGCTCGCCCCGGTCCGCTTCGCCGCCGCCGCGGTCTCCGGCCTCGCCTCCGGCGTCACGGCCGCCGGGGTGTCGCTCGCGCTGCGGGACACCAACTGGCCGCTGGGCGGCCAGAACGGCGACGCCGGGAACCTCCAGGCCTGGGCCAACGCCCTGATGGAGGGCAAGTCGCTCGACGGCGGCTACCCCCCGGTCTACCCGCACCTGATCGCCTGGACCGCCGAGTACCTCACCGACGGCCAGACCGCGCACGCCCTCAAGCTGGTCGGCCTGCTGTTCACCGCCCTGCTCGGACCCGCCGCCTACCTGGCCTGGCGGCTGCTGCTGCCCCCGCTGTGGGCGCTGGGCATCGGCGTCACCGCGGCGCTGCCGATGATGCAGCCGTACAAGCCCTACACCAACATCGTGCTGGTGGCCTTCGTACCGGTGCTGGCCAAGCTGCTCCAGACCGTCCAGCGCGCGCCCCGGCTGCCGCGCCGGAAGGCCGCCGTCACCGGCGGCATCCTCGGACTGCTGCTCGGGCTGATGTTCATCGTCTACTCGGGCTGGTTCGTCTGGTCCGCCGCGGGAGCCGTGGTCCTCACCGCCGTGCTGCTGGTGCGGCTCCGGCGGACCGCCGGCAACGGCGCCCTGGTCACGGCCGGGTACACGCTCGGCGCCGCCGCTCTCGGCTTCCTCGCGGTGGCCGGGCTCAGCCTGTCCCGGCTGCTCTCCTCGGCCGGCGGGACGGTCGACCGCTACTGCTACTTCGACACCTTCACCGAGCCCACCTACTTCGCCATGTGGCGCGACGACCTGCCCGGGTCGGACGGGCTGAGCACCTGGCCGCTGCCCGGCGAACTCGGCGGCGTGGGCCTGTTCACGATCGTGCTGCTGGTGGGGCTGGGGATCGCCCTGACCCTCGGCATCGACCGGACCTCGGTGCTCGTCCCCGCCGCCTGCGCCGCCAGCGCCCTGCTGATGCGCTACTGGTACGCCTCCCACATGGAGAGCGACCAGGCGGTCATGCTCTACCCGCGGACGAGCGCGCAGCTGCTCCACTGCCTGCTGCTGCTCACCGGCCTCGCCTGCTTCCTGGTGGCCCGTCGCGGTGCCGACACCGGCGCCGCCCTCGGTGTGGTGCGGCTCTCCCGGCGCCCCGGCCCGCGCGCGGTGGCCGTCGGCACGCTCTGCGCGCTGGGCCTGCTGTTCGGCATGGCCGGCTCGGCCACCGCCGACAAGTTCATGCCGAAGCAGGACGGCGGCACCGGCATCCTCGCCTGGACCGCCCAGGTCACCGCCGACTACAGCGGCCACTGCTCCGCCTACGCGCCGGGCGGCACCTGCAAGCAGCCCGGCGACCCGGCCACGGTCGGGCTGCCCGAGGTGGACGAGGGGCTGCTGACCTGCCGGAACCTCGGCCCCTTCCCGACCTGGCGGCACTGACCCGCAAGCCCCGGGAACGGCCGTGGGGCCGGTGGACCTTCCGGTCCACCGGCCCCACGGCCGTTCTGTTCGCCGTCACCGGCGCGGGGACGCCTCAGGCGTCGTGCCGCTGCCCGGAGGTCAGGGCGTGCCGGACGAGCACCTTGGCGCCGCCGCTCTTCCCTCGGCGCAGCGCGCCCGGCAGCATCGTCAGCGCGTGCAGACGCGAGGCGCTGCGGAACCGGGCCGCCCGGGCGGCCTTCGGCCAGCCGCGGGCGTCCATCCGCTCCGCCACCGCGTTGAAGTACTTCTCCGCCTCGGCGAAGCGGGTGCCCGAGAACGCCTGCACGGAGGACTCGCTCACCGCGTGCCGGCGGTACTGGAAGACGACGGTGGTGTTGTCCACCATCATCGTCTCGCCGCGCTCCAGCAGGTCCACGACCAGCGCCAGGTCCTGGATGACCGAGTACTCGTCGCGGAAGTTGACCTGCCGCAGCACCTCGCCGCGCCAGCAGATCGACGGGAAGTACAGCCAGTTGCCGCGCAGCACGCTGGCCGCCAGCTCCTCGCCGCCCATCAGACGGCGGCCCTTGACGCTCGGCGAGTACAGCTTGTCCTTGACGTTGTCGGCCAGGCCACTGGTGACCACGCCGGCGCCGTCGATCACCTCGACGCCCGGCTGCACCATGCCCAGGTCGGGGTTGTCCTTGAGGATCGCCCGGACGGTCTCCAGGTAGTGCGGGTGCAGCAGGTCGTCGCAGCCCATGATGACCACATGGTCGGCGGTGGAGAGCTCCACGCACTTCTGGAAGTTCTTGGTGATGCCGAGGTTCTGCTCGTTGCGCAGGTAGCGCACCCGGTCGTCGCCGAGCCCGGCGAACCAGCCCGGGACCTCGGGCTCCTTGCCGTCGTCGACGACGGTCAGCCGGAAGTCCGGGTCGCTCTGGGTGAGGATGCTGCGCACTGCGGCCTGCATCAGGGCCACGTCGCCGTAGTACGGCAGCATGAACTCGAAGGTGGCCATGGAGGTCAGGCTCCGCTGCTGTTCACCGGGGCGGAGACCGGGAGGTCCAGGTCGAAGCGCTCCTCGTTCAGCCGGGCACCCTCGTTGATGGCCACGGTCCGGGCGAGGTCGGTGAGCTTCTTCTCCAGCGAGCGGAAGCGCAGGAAGGTGTTCAGGGTCAGGAAGCCCATGGCCAGGACCATCACGTACAGCACCAGGTCGGTGCCGCGGCCGACGCCCATCTTGTGGGCGAACCAGGTGACGTCGCTGGGGCGCAGGATCGCGTAGATGTTCGCGACCACGAAGACCGAGAACGCGATGCGCTTCCAGGCGCGGGTGTTCGCGGCGTCCCAGCGCCGGATGAACATGAACGCGAGGATGACCGCGCCAGCGATCAGGACCAACTGGATCCAGAAGTAGTTCATCGGCGGCCACGCTCCCGAAGCGAGATGTCGAAGATGATGTTGACGCCGTTGATCAGGGACTGACCCTTGGCGCGTGAGTAGTCGGTGTAGAGGATGTCGACCGGGAGCTCGGCGACGCGCAGGTCGGCGCCCGCCAGGAAGCTGACGATCTCCGAGGCGTGGGCCATGCCGTTCATGGTGATCCGCAGCCGGCCGGCCGCCTCACGGTTGAGCACTCGCAGGCCGTTGTGCGAGTCGGTCAGCTTGAGCTTGCGGGCGGTGGGGCTGACCGTCGCGGCGGTCCGCAGGACCACGCGCTTGATCCACGGCACCTGGCCGTTCTGCTCGATGAAGCGCGAGCCGAGGACCACGTCGGCCTCGCCGGTGCGCAGCAGCGCGACCATCTTCTCGACGTCGGCGGTCTGGTGCTGGCCGTCCGCGTCGAAGGTGGCGAAGTACTTGGCGCCCTGCTGGGCCAGGGCGTAGGCCAGCCCGGTCTGCAGTGCGGCGCCCTGGCCGAGGTTGACCGGGTGCCGCACCAGGTGCGCGCCGGTGCTCATAATGTGCTTGGCCGAGTCGTCGGCGCTGCCGTCGTCGACCACAACGATGTTCGGGAACGTCTTGCGCGCTCCCTCCACAACGTCAGCGATCACCTGGCCTTCGTTGTAGGCCGGGATCACCAGCCAGACATCGTCGTACTGGGACATGGGGGCTCCATGTTCGTGGTGTCTCCCGCGCTCGTGCGCGGCAAAAATCCGTATGTCGGGGGGCGAGACGGTCATTCGCCGCTCACCCGGGCACTCATGGTGGGCACAGCCTGCTCCGACGTACTCGGCGCGGGACCGGCCTGGTTCGCCGTCGAACCGGGGAAGCTGCGCCTGAGAGCGGCAAGCATACCGAGCACGGTCGCGACCGACCCGGCGGTGTACGCCACCACCACCCGGGTGGCGACCTCGCCGGGCATGAAGGTGATGCCGGCCAGCACACCGGTGCCGAGCGCCCAGCAGAGCAGCTGCAGGTTGTGCCGCTTGAATACCATCAGCGCCTGACCCAGCACCATCGCGAACATGTACGCGACGGTACCGGCGGACATCCAGAAGAAGTCGAGGTGGCCGAGCACCGGCTCGGCCCCGAACAGCACCTGGATCAGCCGGGGCCCGAGGAGCACCGCCGGGATTCCGCCGAGCAGACCGAGACCGCCGACCACGACGCCGATCCGGCGAAGCATACCGGTGAAGGCCGCCCGGTCGCCCACCGCGATCGCCGCCGAGAGGCCGCTGAGCAGCGAGGCCTGGAGCGAGCCGAAGACGAACAGCGGGACCCGGGCCAGCACGAGCGCGTTGAGCAGCGCCGCGATCAGGGCCGACTCCTCCGGGGCGAGCAGCTTGGTGCTCACCACCGCGGCGTTCACCACGACCTGCGACAGCAGGGTCGAGCAGATCAGCAGGCCGAGGCCGGAGCAGAGCTCGGACCAGGGGATCCGCGGGCCGGGCCGGACCGCCTTGAACAGCGGCGGCAGCGTCAGCACGGTGGCCGCGACCGGCGCCAGGGCGAGGATCAGGCTGAACGCCAGCGCGGAGTGCACCCCGGCCAGGCCGGCGCCGAAGGCCAGGCCGATCCGCAGGCCGCCGTCGATGCCGAGCTGGGTGCCGTAGGCGCCGAACCGGCCGAGACCGGCCAGCACACCGCGGGTGAGGTAGCAGACGGCCATGCCGGCGAAGGCGCCGCCGAGGGCCAGCACCAGCGAGCGGTCGCCGTGGAACATCACATCGGCGATCTTCCGCGAGCCGACGCCGAGCCCCAGCAGGACGACGCCGAGGATGCCGCCGGTCAGCAGCGTGGCACGGCGCAGCACCGGGGCCGCGCCGTGGCCGAGCGCGGCGCGGGCCGCGACGATCCGGGTGAGTTCCTGCTCGATCGGGAAGAACACACCGATCCCGACGGACATCACGATCGTCCACAGCAGGGAAACGTTCGCCATGTCGTCGACGGACAGGCTGTGACCGGCCACCCCGAGGTGGATGTAGGAGGCGGCCCCGAGCACCACGGTGCCGCCGGCCACCGCCAGGGTTCCCGGCGGCAGCGCGGCGGCGACCTTGGTCAGCGGATTCTTCACTGAGACCTGTCACTCTCGGTCGACCGGGCCACCGAGCCCAGCTCGGCGAAGACCGGCGTGCCGAGTGCCTCGGCCAGCTGCTCCCGCCAGTCCGGCAGCGGGCTCAGCCCGGCGTCGGCCCAGCGGTCGTGGCCCAGCACGCTGAACGCGGGCCGGACGGCCGGCGTGACGTACGCGGCGGAGGTGGTCGGCCGGATCCGCTCCGGGTCCAGCCCGCTCAGCCGGTAGGACTCCCGGGCCAGGCCGTACCAGGTGGTCCGGCCGCCGCCGGTGCCGTGGTAGACGCCGGCCGGGGCCTGCCCGGCGAGCGCGGCCCGGCCGAGCGCGACGAGCTGCCGGGCCAGGGCCAGCGACCAGGTCGGCTGGCCCTGCTGGTCGTCCACCACGTCGAGGCTGTCGCGCTGGGCGGCGAGCCGGAGCATGGTGGCCACGAAGTTCTTGCCGTGCTCGCCGTAGAGCCACGCGGTGCGGACCACGTAGCCGTGCTCGGGCAGGAGCTCGGCCACGGCCTGCTCCCCGACCAGCTTGCCGCGGCCGTAGGCGTTGACCGGGCCGGTCGGCGCGGTCTCGGCGTACGGCTCGGTGGCGTCGCCGGGCAGCACGTAGTCGGTCGACACCTGGAGCAGCCGGGCGCCGCTCTTTGCGCAGGCGGCAGCCAGGTGGCGCACGCCGGTGCCGTTGACGGCGGTGGCGGCCTCCTCGGCCGTCTCGGCGCCGTCGACGTTCGTCCAGGCCGCGCAGTTGACGACGACGTGGTGGCCCTCGACGGCGGCCAGCACGGCCGCCGCGTCGGTGATGTCGAGGTCGGCCCGCCCGAGGGCGGTCACCTCGGCCGCCGGGTCGCCGGCCAGGACCGTCAGCAGGTCCTGGCCGAGCATCCCGGCCGCGCCGGTGACCAGCCAGCGGACCGGACCCGAGGAGGTCCCGGTCACTTCTCCAGAGCCGCCTTCGTCTTCAGCGGCTCCCACCAGGCGCGGTTCTCGCGGTACCAGGTGATGGTCTCGGCGAGGCCGTCCTCGAAGCGGACCTGCGGCTCGTAGCCGAGCTCCTCGCGGATCTTGCTGATGTCGATCGAGTAGCGCAGGTCGTGGCCCTTGCGGTCGGCGACGTGCTCGACCATGTCCCAGCCCGCCCCGGCGGCCTCGAGCAGCAGCCCGGTGAGCTCCTTGTTGGTGGCCTCGGTGCCGCCGCCGATGTTGTAGACCTCGCCGGCGCGGCCCTTGCGCATGGCCAGCTCGATGCCGCGGCAGTGGTCCGAGACGTGCAGCCAGTCGCGGACGTTGCCGCCGTCGCCGTACAGCGGCACCTTCTTGCCGTCGATCAGGTTGGTGGTGAACAGCGGGATGACCTTCTCCGGGAACTGGTAGTGCCCGTAGTTGTTGGAGCAGCGGGTCACCACGACGTCCATGCCGTGCGTGCGGTGGTAGGCCAGCGCCAGCAGGTCCGAGGAGGCCTTGGAGGCCGAGTACGGGGAGTTCGGCACCAGCGGCCACTCCTCCGTCCAGGAGCCCTCGCTGATCGAGCCGTACACCTCGTCGGTGGAGATGTGCACGAAGCGGCCGACGCCGTGCTTGCGGGCGGCGTCCAGGAGGACCTGGGTGCCGACGACGTTGGTCAGCACGAACGGGCCCGCGCCCGCGATGGAGCGGTCCACGTGCGACTCGGCCGCGAAGTGGACGACCACGTCATGCCCGGGCATGACGTCGTCGACGGCCGCGGCGTCGCAGATGTCTCCGCGGACGAAGGTGTAGCCGCTGTGCCCCGCGACGGAAGCCAGGTTGGCCTCGACGCCGGAGTAGGTGAGCTTGTCGAAGACGGTGATCCGAGCCTCGGCGTCGGCTCCGAGGAGCTGACGGACGAACTCCGACCCGATGAACCCGGCGCCGCCGGTCACAAGGATGCGCATAATGCGCGCAGTCTATCGCCGTCCCGCGGCTGCCCAGGACCCCGGCCGTACCCCCTGCCCGTTCTCGCATAAGGTGCACGCATGCGTGGAATCCTTCTGGCCGGCGGCACCGGCTCCCGGCTGTGGCCGCTGACTCGAGCGGTGTCGAAGCAGCTCCTCCCGGTCTTCGACAAGCCGATGATCTACTACCCCCTCTCGACCCTCGTGATGGCCGGGATCAGCGAGATCCTGATCATCACGACCCCGAACGACCGCGACCAGTTCGAGCGTCTGCTCGGCGACGGCTCCCAGTTCGGCCTCCGCCTGGAGTACGCCGTCCAGGAGAAGCCCGAGGGCATCGCCCAGGCCTTCGTCCTGGGTGCCGACTTCATCGGCGACGAGTCCGTCGCGCTGATCCTCGGCGACAACATCTTCCACGGCAGCGGCCTCGGCACCCGGCTCTCCGAGCACACCGGCGCCAAGGGCGGCCGGGTCTTCGCGTACCCGGTGGCCGACCCGACCGCCTACGGCGTGGTCGAGTTCGACGAGGACGGCCAGGCCATCTCCATCGAGGAGAAGCCGACCGAGCCCAAGTCCCGGTACGCCGTCCCCGGCCTGTACTTCTACGACAACCGCGTGGTCGAGATCGCCCGCGGCCTGAAGCCGAGTGCCCGCGGCGAGCTGGAGATCACCGCGGTCAACGAGGCCTACCTCCAGGCCGGCGACCTGCACGTGACGATCCTCGACCGGGGCACCGCCTGGCTGGACACCGGCACGTTCGTCTCGATGGTGCAGGCCTCGGAGTTCGTCCGGGTCATCGAGGAGCGCCAGGGCTTCAAGATCGGCTGCATCGAGGAGGCGGCCTGGCGGGCCGGCCTGATCGACGACGCCCGGCTGCGCGAGCTGGCCGAGCCGCTGCTGAAGAGCGGCTACGGCCAGTACCTGGTGGCGCTGCTGGACGAGGAGGGCACCCGATGAAGATCCGCGAGCTGTCCATCGAGGGCGCCTGGGAGCTCACCCCCCAGGTGCACGGTGACGCGCGTGGCCACTTCACCGAGTGGTACCGCTTCGACCGGCTCGCCGAGGTCGTCGGCCACCCGCTGCGACTGGCCCAGGCCAATCTGTCGCTGTCCAGCCGGGGCGTCGTCCGCGGCATCCACTTCGCCGACGTCCCGCCCGGCCAGGCCAAGTACGTCACCTGCGTGCGGGGTGCCGTCCTGGACGTCATCGTCGACCTGCGGGTCGGCTCGCCGACCTTCGGGAAGTGGGAGGGTGTGCGGCTCGACGAGACCGAGCGCAAGGCGGTGTACATCTCCGAGGGCCTCGGCCACGGGTTCTGCGCGCTGAGCGACGACGCGACGCTGACCTACCTCTGCTCGGAGACCTACAACCCGACCGGCGAGCACGGCGTGCACCCGCTGGACCCGGACCTGGGCATCGAGTGGCCGGCCGACGCGCCGCAGCTGTCCGCCAAGGACACCGAGGCCCCCTCGCTGGCCGAGGCGCTGGCGAGCGGCCTGCTGCCCGACTACAAGGCGGTCAAGGCGTTCACCGACGGGCTGGGCGAGGCCCACCGGGCCTGATCCGGAACGCTCCGACGAGGAGGGCCCGGCCGCGTTCGACGCGGCCGGGCCCTCCTCGTCGTTCCGGGCCCTCCTCGCCGTACCGGGGCCGCCGAGCGAGTGCCCGGGCCTCAGCGGCCCTTGAACACCCAGACCTTCAGCAGCAGGAAGCGGACCACCGTGGCGAGCACGTTCGCCAGCACCAGCCCGCCCACCTCGACCGGACGGGAGGCGGCCGGCTCGACCAGTTCCAGCGCGCCGACGCTCAGTCCCAGCCCGATCAGGAAGGCCACCGCACCCTGGGCCTGGTGGCGCAGCGCGCCCTCGCTGCCGGTCACCCCGAAGGTGAAGCGCCGGTTGGCCGCCGTGTTCGCGACCGCGCTCACGGCCAGCGCGACCAGGTTGGACACCTGCGGGGAGGCCACCTGGCGCAGCCCCACGTACAGCGCGAAGTAGAAGAGCGTGCTCAGCCCGCCGATCACCAGGAAGGACGGCACCTGCCGCCGGGCGTCCCCGCCGCGCGGTGCCGGGGGCGGTGCGGGTGGCGGCGTCGACGGCGCCGGATCGCCGGTGAATGTCATCGAGAATTGTCCCGGCGTTCGTCGTCGACCGAGTCGTAGCCGACGAAATAGGCCGGTCGGGCCTGCACCGCCGAGTAGATCCGCGCGGTGTACTCGCCCAGCAGGCCGACGCAGATCAGCTGCACCGCGCCGAGGAACAGCATCCCCATGAAGAGCGAGGACCAGCCGGGGACGGTGACCCCGATGGCGAACGCCACGGCGGTGTAGACGCTCATGATCAGGCAGACCGCGAAGCTCAGCAGGCCGAGCCAGGTGGCCAGCCGCAGCGGGGCGGCCGAGAAGTTGACGATGCTGTCCAGCGCGAGCCGGACCATCTTCGTCAGCGGGTAGTGCGTGGTGCCGGCCACCCGCTCCTCGCGGACGTAGACCACCTCCCCGCTGGGGAAGCCCAGCCACGGCACCAGCAGCCGGTAGACCGGCTGGTGCTCGGGCAGGGCCTTGAGCGCGTCCACGGCGGCCCGGCTGAGCAGCCGGTAGTCGCCGGCCTGGTTGGGCATCCGCTTCCCGACGAGCTTGCGCATCAGCCAGTAGTAGGCGCCGGCCGAGCGCCGCTTGAACGAGCTGTCCGTGGTGCGGTCGCCGCGCACCCCGTAGACGATGTCGAGCTCCCGCTCGCGGGCCAGCGCGAACATCTCCGGGATCTTCTCCGGCGGGTCCTGCAGGTCGGCGTCGAGGCTCACCACGTAGTCGCCCAGGGCGCGGTCCAGACCGGCCTTCAGCGCGGCCTGGTGGCCGGAGTTGCGGGACAGCCTGATGATCCGGAACTCCGGCCAGTCCTGGCGGATCTTCTGCATCAGTACGGGGGTCGCGTCGGTACTGCCGTCGTCGATGCCGACCACCTCGTAGCCCACCCCGAGCGCGTCGAGGATCGGCCGCAGCCGCTCGACGGTCCTCGGCAGCGCCTCCTGCTCGTTGTAGATCGGCATGACGACCGACAACTGAGGCACTGTCGACATGAGTTGGTCCCGCTTTCGGCCTGGGCTGGTGGATCGTGGCCGACAATAGCAGCCGGTACTGAGGGCGGGATGAGGCCGGATGAGCAGGGCATGAGAGCTGTTCCCGCCGGTCGGGGCGGGGGCGGGTCAGACCCCGGGGAAGCTCCGGGCCCACGGGTGGACCCAGTTGTTGCCGGGCTTCACCACCACCGTGACAGCCGGACGGAAGCCGGCGAGGTCACGGCGGATCCGCTCGCCGGTCGCGGGGTCGGCCACCACCACGGTCATCGGCTCGCCCAGTTCCGACGCGGCCTTCCTCAGATGCTGCAGCGCCGCCCGGTGCTCGGCCTCCGGCCGCTCGGCGGCGCCGATGTCCACCCAGTGCGTCTCGTAGAGCGGCAGCATGTCGCCGCCGCGCGAACGCAGCAGGGCGGCGAGCCAGGTGGACTTGAGGTTCTTGTAGTCGTCGTTCGAGTAGAGCACCATCATCGGCCCCTGGATGCCGTCGAGGTCGCCCATCACGGTGGCACCGTGCCGGGGACCGATGTCGCTCCAGTCCTCCCCCCGGCTCCAGGCCGCCAGGCTGCTGTCGTGCCAGGCCGAGGGCCTGCCCTTGAAGGAGTGCATGCCCCATTGGACGCCGGCGAAGAGGGCGAACGCCGTCGCCACCGCGAGCACCGAGAGGAGTCCCTCGCCGATCCGGCGCCGCAGCACCGGTACCCCGGCGGACGGGACGGTGCGCAGCAGCGGGCCCACCGCGCCGATCGACACCAGGGCGATCACGACCCCGGTGCCGGCCAGCTTCTCGAAGTAGTAGGAGACCTGCCCGATGGTGCGGATCTGCCACCAGGCGAAACCGCCGACCGCCGCCCCGGTGCCGAGCACCACGACGAGCAGGGCCTGCCCGGTCGCGGTCCGCCGCAGGCCCGGCGACAGCGCGGCCAGCGTGCCCAGCAGCAGACCGCCGACCATGACGGCCCGGTCCGCGCCGACGCTGGGACCGCCGAGGTTGGAGGTGCCGGCGACGTCGAGCTCGGAGAGTACGGACACCAGGCTGGGCAGACCCGCGACGCCGAGCGCGAGCGCGGCGGCCAGCGCGCAGCGCGGCCGGTGCGCTCGCCGGAACCGGCGGCGGTGGACCACCAGGGACCCGACCACGGCGAGGCCGGCCACGGCGCCGAAGAGGTTGTAGACGTAGGTGACGGTGATCAGACCGAGCGCCGCGACGAGCAGGAACTCGACCGTCCCCGCCGCGGGCCGCACCATGAAGGCCGCGAGCAGGGCCACCGCCAGCAGACCGACCACGGTGGAGTCGAAGCCGTGGACGACCAGATCGGTGTAGTTGCTGGAGAAGACCAGCGCGGCGACCGTGCCGCACACCGCCGCCGTCCGCCAGCCGCGCAGTCGCGGGCCGCCGATCCAGCGGGCCGCCCAGACCAGGGCCGCGCCCAGCAGCGCGTACGCGGCCAGGACGTACAGCAGGTAGCGGTTCATGGTGCCGAGCGGCGTGCCGAGATCCGCCGCGGACCGCACCAGCGAGTCGACCCAGGCGAGCAGGAAATGGGTGCCCTGCGGGTAGACCGCCTCGGACGGCGACATCATGTACGCCTTGGCGGCCTCCTGGTGCAGGAAGTTGTAGCCGCCGACGTGCTGGATGCCGACGAAGTAGGAGAAGTGGTTGAGCCGGTCCTCGGAGGTGGTCAGGAACTCCAGGCGCCAGCCCGGTCCCTTGCCGGTCAGCGGCGCGGACAGGTAGTGCCACATCCCGTAGGCGGTACCGAGCACCAGGAGGTCGGACGGCCGGAACCGCAACGGCAGCCGGGGAGTGCGCCGGCCCAGCCACCCGGTGAGGGTCACCACGCTGAGGAGCGCGCCCGAGGTGGGGACGGGATCGAGCCCCCAGGGCCAGAACGAGAAGAGCAGTCCCAGGACCAGCACACCGCCGGCGACGACCAGCGCGGCGGCGACCAGCCGGTCGAGCAGCACGCCGCCGACCCGGAGCAGGGAGCCGACGGCCAGCAGCAGCAGCGGGAGGACCAGCACGCCGAAGCCGGTCCCGACGAGCGCTGCCGGAAGCACCCAGGATGCGAAAAGGCAGCCTGCCAGCATCGGCAGACTGCGCTCGGGGCTTCCGGGAGAGGGGTGTTCGACGCTCGATGCATTGACCGAGCGTGATTCTTCCAGCACGGAGAGTGTTCGCACCATGGTGCCGGATCCTATAGAGCGGAACCGCTCCGGACAAAAGCCGAGGGCCCGGCGAAGATCGTGAGATCTTCGCCGGGCCCTCCTCGACCGATGGTCGAGAAGTCAGAGCATCAATTACTTGATGATCTTGGTGACCTGGCCGGCGCCGACGGTCCGACCACCCTCACGGATGGCGAACTTCAGGCCCTCCTCCATGGCGATCGGCTGGATCAGCGCGACCGTCATGCCGGTGTTGTCGCCCGGCATGACCATCTCGGTGCCCTCGGGGAGGGTCACGACGCCGGTCACGTCCGTGGTACGGAAGTAGAACTGCGGGCGGTAGTTGTTGAAGAACGGGGTGTGACGGCCACCCTCGTCCTTCGACAGGATGTAGGACTGGGCCTCGAAGTCGGTGTGCGGCGTGACCGAACCCGGCTTGATGATGACCTGGCCGCGCTCGACGTCCTCGCGCTTGATGCCACGGAGCAGCAGACCGACGTTCTCACCGGCCTGGCCCTCGTCGAGCAGCTTGCGGAACATCTCGATGCCGGTGACCGTGGTGGTGGTCTTCTCGGTCTTGATGCCGATGATGTCGACGGTCTCGTTGACCTTGAGGATGCCACGCTCGATACGACCGGTGACGACGGTGCCACGACCGGTGATCGTGAAGACGTCCTCGATCGGCATCAGGAACGGCTGGTCCACGGCGCGGGCCGGGGTGGGGATGTTCTCGTCGACGGCGTGCATCAGGCCGAGGAGCTTCTGGCCCCACTCGGCGTCGCCCTCGAGGGCCTTCAGCGCGGAGACGCGGACGACCGGCAGGTCGTCGCCCGGGAACTCGTACTCGGAGAGCAGCTCACGGACCTCGAGCTCGACGAGCTCCAGGATCTCCTCGTCGTCCACCATGTCGGACTTGTTCAGCGCGACGACGATGTAGGGGACGCCGACCTGGCGGGCCAGGAGGACGTGCTCCTTGGTCTGCGGCATCGGGCCGTCGGTGGCGGCGACCACCAGGATGGCGCCGTCCATCTGGGCGGCACCGGTGATCATGTTCTTGATGTAGTCCGCGTGACCCGGGCAGTCGACGTGGGCGTAGTGACGCGCCTCGGTCTGGTACTCGACGTGCGCGATGGAGATGGTGATACCGCGCTGCCGCTCCTCCGGCGCCTTGTCGATCTGGTCGAACGGCGTGAAGGGGTTGATGTCCGGGTACGCGTCGTGCAGCACCTTGGTGATGGCCGCGGTCAGCGTGGTCTTACCGTGGTCGATGTGACCGATGGTGCCGATGTTGACGTGGGGCTTCGTCCGCTCGAACTTCGCCTTCGCCACTGAGTCCTCCTGAGGACAGTTCTGTACGCCGTGGTGACGTCAGTTGGTCTTTGATCGGTTTTGTGTGGGCTGTCCGGAGGACACCCCGTGCCGCCCCACCGGGTGGGGGGCCGGAGGCCCCGGGAGGATCCGACCGGATCCTCCCGGGTTGCCTCCCAATAGCCTAAGGGGTGGCTGTTGTCCCGAAAGTCGGGACGTTACTCGCCCTTGGCCTTCGCGATGATGTCGTCCGCGACGTTCCTCGGAACCTCGGCGTACGAGTCGAACTGCATCGAGTAGCTCGCGCGACCAGAGGTCTTGCTGCGCAGGTCACCGACGTAGCCGAACATCTCGGAGAGGGGCACCAGCGCCGTGACGACGCGGGCACCGTGACGCTCATCCATGGACCGGATCTGGCCACGGCGAGAGTTGATGTCGCCGATCACGTCGCCCATGTAGTCCTCGGGCGTGGTGACCTCGACGGCCATCATCGGCTCCAGGAGGACCGGCTTGGCCTTCCGGGCGCCTTCCTTGAAGGCCATCGAGCCGGCGATCTTGAACGCGAGCTCGGACGAGTCGACGTCGTGCGCCGCACCGTCGAGCAGCTTCACGCGAACGCCCTGGAGCGGGTAGCCGGCGAGGATACCGAACTCCATGGCCTCCTGGCAGCCGGCGTCGACCGACGGGATGTACTCCCGCGGCACGCGGCCACCGGTGACCAGGTTGACGAACTCGTAGCCCTCGGCCTGCTCGAGCGGCTCGATCGCGATCTGCACCTTGGCGAACTGACCGGAACCACCGGTCTGCTTCTTGTGGGTGTAGTCGATGCGCTCGACGGCCTGACGGATCGTCTCGCGGTACGCGACCTGCGGCTTGCCGACGTTGGCCTCGACCTTGAACTCACGGCGCATACGGTCGACGAGCACCTCGAGGTGCAGCTCGCCCATACCCGCGATGATGGTCTGGCCGGTCTCCTCGTCCGTGTTGACCTGGAAGGACGGGTCCTCCTCGGCGAGACGCTGGATGGCGACACCCAGCTTCTCCTGGTCACCCTTGGACTTGGGCTCGATCGCGACGCGGATGACCGGGGCCGGGAAGTCCATGGACTCCAGGATGACCGGGTTCTTCTCGTCGGACAGCGTCTCACCGGTGGTGGTCTGCTTCAGGCCCATGACGGCGATGATGTCGCCGGCGCCCACCGAGTCGATCTCCTCACGCTTGTTCGCGTGCATGCGGTAGATCTTGCCGATGCGCTCCTTCTTGCCCTTGACGGCGTTCAGCACCGAGGTGCCGGACTCCAGGCGGCCCGAGTAGACCCGGACGAAGGTGAGCTTGCCGAGGTGCGGGTCCGACATGATCTTGAACGCGAGCGCGGCGAGCGGCTCGTCGTCCGAGGCCTTGCGGGAGATCTTGACGGTGTCGTCGCCCGGCTTGGTGCCCTCGATGGACTCGATGTCCAGCGGGGACGGCAGGTACTTGACGACGGCGTCGAGCAGGGGCTGGACGCCCTTGTTCTTGAACGCGGTACCACAGAAGATCGGGGTGAAGTCCGAGTTCAGGGTGCCCTTGCGGATCGCGTCCTGCAGCAGCTCGACCGGGATGTCCTCGCCCTCGAGGGCGAGCTCCATGATCTCGTCGCTGACGTTCGACACGGTGTCGATCAGCTGCTCGCGGTACTCGTCCGCCTGCTCCTGCAGCTCGGCCGGGATGTCGACGATGTCGTACATCTCGCCCTTGGCCGCCTCGGCGGACCAGACCAGCGCCTTCATGCGGACCAGGTCGACAACGCCCTGGAAGTCCGACTCGGCACCGATCGGCAGCTGCATGACCAGCGGGGTCGCGCCGAGGCGGTCCACGATGGTCTTGACGCAGAAGAAGAAGTTGGCGCCCGTGCGGTCCAGCTTGTTGATGAAGCAGATGCGCGGGACGCCGTAGCGGTCAGCCTGCCGCCACACGGTCTCGGACTGGGGCTCCACACCGGCGACACCGTCGAACACCGTCACGGCACCGTCGAGGACGCGCAGCGAACGCTCCACCTCGACGGTGAAGTCGACGTGGCCCGGGGTGTCGATGATGTTGATGGTGTGGTCGGCATCGTCGACGGTCCAGTGACAGGTCGTCGCGGCCGACGTGATCGTGATGCCGCGCTCCTGCTCCTGCTCCATCCAGTCCATGGTGGCAGCGCCATCGTGGACCTCACCGATCTTGTACGACACACCGGTGTAGAACAGGATCCGCTCGGTGGTGGTGGTCTTGCCCGCGTCGATGTGCGCCATGATCCCGATGTTGCGGACCTTGGCGAGGTCAAGGGAGGTTGCAGCCATGGTGGCTCGTTCTCTCTCTGTCTAGTGACGGGGTACGGACTACCAGCGGTAGTGCGCGAACGCCTTGTTGGACTCGGCCATCTTGTGGGTGTCCTCGCGACGCTTCACGGAAGCGCCCAGGCCGTTGCTGGCGTCGAGGATCTCGTTCATCAGGCGCTCGGTCATGGTCTTCTCGCGACGGGCGCGCGAGTAGCCGACCATCCAGCGCAGCGCCAGGGTGCTGGCGCGGCCCGGGCGGACCTCGACCGGAACCTGGTAGGTCGCGCCACCGACACGGCGGGACTTGACCTCGAGGGCGGGCTTGACGTTCTCCAGCGCACGCTTCAGCGTGACGACCGGGTCGGCGCCGCTCTTCTCGCGGACGCCCTCGAGGGCGCCGTAGACGATCCGCTCGGCGGTGGAGCGCTTGCCGTGCAGCAGGATCTTGTTGACCAGCTGGGTGACGACCGGGGAGCCGTAGACCGGGTCGATGATGACCGGGCGCTTCGGGGCGGGGCCCTTACGAGGCATTCTTACTTCTCCTTCTTGGCGCCGTAGCGGCTGCGAGCCTGCTTGCGGTTCTTGACACCCTGGGTGTCGAGCGAACCGCGGATGATCTTGTAGCGGACACCAGGAAGGTCCTTCACACGACCACCGCGAACCAGCACGATGGAGTGCTCCTGCAGGTTGTGGCCCTCGCCCGGGATGTAAGCGGTGACCTCGATCCCGCTGGTGAGGCGCACACGGGCGACCTTACGAAGGGCCGAGTTCGGCTTCTTCGGGGTGGTCGTGTACACACGCGTGCAGACCCCACGGCGCTGCGGGGAGCCCTTCAGCGCGGGAGTCTTGTTCTTCTCGACCTTGTCCTGCCGGCCCTTTCGGACCAGCTGCTGGATCGTAGGCACCGTTTCTCCGTTTTCTGTGTGCCAAGGCTTGGTGGAACTAACCTGCGGTGTTCCCTCGCACACGGCCCCGTGGTCGACCCACGCGGTCGGGTGTGTTGGGTTTTTTCCGGCACGGAATCCCGTGGGCTGATGTACAGCGACGGCGCTCTACGCGCGGCGCGCCCGAAAAGGCGCTCCGGCTCGGCGCGGCGACCGGTGTGCATGCACGCACAAGGACCCGGGGACACCCCAGGCACAAGGTCAGAGCGTACCTAGCGCATCGGGCTCGGTCAAAACAAATGGAACGTCGCAGGTCATGGCCGTGGCGCCGAGGTCCCCGGCGCCACGGCCGATGCTTATAGCACACTCCCTCCGGGCGTGCTCCGCAACTCGTCCGACGTTCAGCCGACCGGCGTCGCCCGCCGGTCGTCGGCCCGGCGCAGGACCCGCTCGCCGTCGACCGGCGGGTGCGGCGTCGGGGCCGGGGCCGGCGGCGTGCGGTCACCGGCCAGGGCGATCACGGCCAGGCCGGTCGCGCCGAGGCCGTACGCCAGCAGCCAGAGCAGCCAACTGCCCGGCGGCGACCAGTGCGCGGGGTGGATGAAGAACGCACCCGCGGTGCCGACGGTGTTGCGGCGCAGCGTCCAGACGAAGGCGGCGACGTTCGCCACCGTGAGGGTCAGGGCCATCCAGCCGATCAGGCGCCGCCACGGCAGCCCGCCGGACGGCACCCGCAGGGCGGCCACGGCCGCCGCCGCCATCGGCAGGCCGACCATGAAGGGCAGCAGGTAGCGGCCCTGCCAGACCATGCCGATCTTGGTCGCCTGGCTCGCCTGCGCGGCGACCGGCACCAGGACCAGCGCGACCATGATGGCCAGCACCACGAAGGCCTGGCGCGGGCGGCCGAAGCAGAGCGCCAGCAGGATCAGCAGGATGATCGCGGCCGGCCAGAGCAGCCAGGTGATGGCCGGGGCCGGGGTGTCCAGCCAGCCGAAGTCGCCGATCATCTGGTGGATGTAGACGAGCGAGTTGTCGAAGGTCCGCCGTGCGGCGTTCAGCGGGGTGAACCAGTCGGGGATCTGGATCACCGAGTGGTCCGGGTGGGCCATCGCCCAGGCCATGGCGACCCCGGTACCGGCCAGCAGGAGCAGGCCCCAGAGCCAGGTCGCCCTCGTCCGCACCACCATGCGGACGGCCGAGCGCTGGGTCAGCAGCAGTGAGCAGACGACCGCGCCGGCGAACCAGACCAGACCCAGCGGGCGGATGTTGATCAGCACCAGGCCGCCGATCCCCAGCCGCAGCAGCCGACGGTTCAGCAGGGCACGGTCCGGTGCCATGAACATCGGCAGCGCCGCGCTCCAGACCAGGACACCGGCGGCGATCTCGGGGCCGCTCGGGTTCACCATGCCGCCCATGTACAGGGTCGTCGGCGTCAGGGCGGCGAGCAGACCGGCGATCATGATCCCGCGGCGTCGCCACTCGGCGGCCGCGACCACGGCGCTGGCCAGCAGCGCGGCGCAGAACACCGCGGAGACCAGTCGCATCAGGTACAGCCCGGGCTCACCGGACACGAGCAGGCTGGGCCAGCCCACCACCGCGTAGTAGAGCGGGTTGTAACGCCCCGCCGCGGTGGTCACCTCGACGGTCTTCTCCGAGGTGCCCAGCGGTGGCGCGCAGTCGGCCGACTGCCACTGCTGGAAGGCGTAGCAGGTGTGGCGGCTCGACAGCTCCCGGTACCACTCCGGCAGCTGGACGCCGGTCTCGGCGAACTGGCCGTCCATGCCGGCGACCTGGTGCTTGACCATCACCTCGGTGCCGTTGACCTGCCCGCGGGCGACCGCGGCGGCCCGCACCAGGTGCGCGTACTCGTCCGGCGAGCCGCCCATCGGAGTGGACAGCGACCACGCCGAGCCGAGAACGACGAACAGGAGGAAGGAGACCCCCCACAGCCGTCGCGGGGAGTTCACCAGGCGGTCGGCTATCCGCTTGAAGGTCTTCGTCATCGGTCGGTTGGGATTAGGAGTCACTGCCGTCTCTTCGTGTCAGCATCGAGCCCGTCACCGGACTTTCTCCCCGGCGGCACTGTCACCGCCCGTCGAGGTCCTCCGAGCAGGTACCGGCGGGAATGAGATCGCGTCTCATGGAACCGCCCCGGGCACGAGGTCCGGGGCAGCCTTCCCGGCATCCTAAGGCTTGGTCCCCACGGCGGTTCACCCGGACCTTCACCTGCCCGTCACACCTGGCGGGAGGGACCGCCCGGTCGCGTCGCGGCAGGCGGCCCGGGCCGGCACCCCCTGGCGGGCCCCGGGCCGGGGCGCTCCCGGTGGCGGCCGTCCCGCCAGCCTCCTCGTACCGCTCAGGCGCCGCCGGCCACCACGGCGAACATCAGCAGGGTCCAGAAGAAGCATTCCACGTACCCGAGGACCAGGCCGAAGGTGGCCATCCCGTCGCCGTCCTCGTTGCGCCGGGCGATCTGGTTCTTGGCGATGTGGCCGGCCACCACCGCCGGGGCGCCCATGCCCAGCAGGCTGAGCACCAGGGAGGCCACGGCCGCCGCGTTGGTCGGCCGCGGCGGCGGCATCATGACCGGCGGCGGCAGGAAGGTCGCCGGCACCACCATCTGCGGGGCCGTCATCTGCGGGGCGACCATCGGCCCGGCCGGCAGGTCGGCGACCAGCCGGGCGAGCTGGCCGTAGGTCTGCGCGCCGCTGGCCGCCTCGAAGCGCTCGCCGTACTCGGCGGCACTGAGCCGGCCCTCGGCGAACGCGGCCTTCAGCACGTCCACCGTGCGCTCGCGGTCCGCGGTCGCCGCCCGCATCGCCGCCTGCGGCATCGCCGCCTGCGGCGCGGCGGCCGGCGGCATCGGGGGGTACTGCATCGGGGGGTACGGCGTCGGGGGCGGGCCCGGAACCGGCGGCCTGGCCGCCCCGAACTCCTGCTCACCCCACGGCTGAACGGCCATCCGCCACCTCCCGGTACCCCCGTGCGACCACGGGGTCCCCCCGTTCGTCGGACTCTCATAGTGCAGGACGAACGGGGGCTCCGAGTAGTTGCCGTTTCTTCCGAACCGGTACACCTCCGGATCCGTCCCTCCTCCTGCGCCCCGCTCTTCACCCGTTCGGTCCCGACACACCTGGGGCAGCGCCGCAGGAGACAGGCCGGGCCGGGCGGTGGCAGGCTGTTGTCGGGGCCCGTTTCGATCTTGGAACGACCACCGCCCCGACCGGTCCGACCATCAGCAGAGAGAGCCACCATGCAGGCATCGGCGCCGCCGCCGTCCCCCGACCCGACCGCCCCCGTGCCCTCCGCGGTGTCCATCCAGGGCCTGTGGAAGCACTTCGGGAGCCAGGCCGCCGTCGCCGGGCTCGCTCTGGAGCTGCCGACCGGGGCGTTCATCGGACTGGTCGGCCCGAACGGCGCCGGCAAGACCACCACGCTGTCGATGGTCACCGGCCTGCTCCGGCCCGACCAGGGGACCGTGCTCGTCCACGGCGCCGACGTCTGGGCCGATCCGGTCACCGCCAAGGCCCGGATCGGCATCCTGCCCGAGGGCCTGCGCATGTTCGAGCGGCTCAGCGGCCGCGAGCTGCTCCAGTACAACGGCCGGCTGCGCGGACTGCCGGGCGCCGAGGTCGACCGCCGCGCCGAGGAACTGCTCGCCGTCCTCGACCTCGCCGACCACGCCGACAAGCTGGTCGCCGACTACTCCACCGGCATGCGCAAGAAGATCGGCCTCGCCGCCGCCCTGCTGCACAACCCGGACGTGCTCTTCCTCGACGAGCCGTTCGAGGGCGTCGACCCGGTCTCCGCCCAGACCATCCGCGGCGTGCTCAAGCGGTACGCGGCGGCCGGCTCCACCGTGGTCTTCTCCAGCCATGTGATGGAGCTGGTCGAGCAGCTCTGCGACTGGGTCGCCGTCATCAGCGCCGGCCGGGTGATCGCCCAGGGCCCGCTCGACGCCGTCCGCGGCGGGCGCAGCCTGCACGAGGCGTTCCTGGACCTGATCGGCGTCCGCGAGGACGACGGCCGGTCGCTCGACTGGCTCGGCGGGGGCGAGCGGTGAGCTCCTCCCCCGCCCCGGCCCCGCTCCCGGCTCCCGCCCCGCTCCCGACGGCCGGGGTCCCCGACGACCGGACGGTCGTCCGCACCCTGGTCTCGCTCAAGCTCCGGCTGCTGCGCAACGGGCTGCGGCGCAGCCGCGGCCGCGCCGCCCTCTACGTGCTCGGCACCGCCGTCGGTCTGCTGTTCGCGATCGGCGTCGCCCTGCTGCTGACGATCCTCCACGACCACGTCGAGCACGGCGCCGCCGGTGACGCCGGCGTCGTCCTGGCCGGCGCGCTCACCCTCGGCTGGGCCGCGATCCCGCTGTTCCTCTTCACCAGTGACGAGAGCGCCGATCCCACCCGGCTCACCATGCTGCCGCTGCGGCCGGGACCGCTGCTGCGCGGCTCGGCGCTGGCCGCGCTGCTCGGCCCCGGCCCCCTGATCAGCCTGGTGCTGCTCACCGGCGCCGCGCTGTCCGGCGCCCGCGGCGCCGCCTCGGCGGTGGCCGGCGCGGTCGGGGTGCCGCTCGCGGTGCTCACCGTGGTGACACTCTCCCGGGCGGTCGCCGCCGGCAACGCCCGGCTGCTCTCCAGCCGGCGCGGCAAGGACTTCGCCGTCTTCGGCGGCCTGCTCTTCGCGCTGCTGGCGCAGATCGCCAACCTCGCCTCGCAGAGCGTCTTCGGCAAGGCCGGCGAGAACGGCGCCGACCTCGGTCCGCTGGCCCCGTTCGCCGCCGTGCTGCGCTGGATCCCGCCGGTCGGCGCCGTCGACGCGGCCCGCACCGCCGGTGAGGGGCGGTGGCCGCTGGCCCTGCTCCAGCTCGCCGCGACCGCCGCGCTGCTCGTCCTGCTGCTGCGGTGGTGGCGGGCCGGCCTGCAGCAGCTGATGGTCACCGCGGACGCCTCGACGGTGGAGGTCGTCCGCGGCGTCCAGCGGGCGCGGCGCGGCCCGCGCTTCCTGCCGGAGGGCCGGACCGGCGCGGTGATGCAGCGCCACCTGCGGTACGCCTGGCGCGAGCCGCGGGCCAAGGCCGCCGTCTTCACCAGCATCGGGATGACCCTGGTGATCTGCGTGCTGTCGATCGTCCAGGGCTGGTCGACGGTCTATCTGGTGGCGATGACCGGGATGTTCCTCGGGCTGCAGATGCTCAACCTGTTCGGCATGGACGGCTCCGCGTTCTGGATGGTCGCGGCCACCCTGCTCACCCCGGCGGACGCCCGGGACGAACTGCGCGGGCGGGCGTTCGCCGTCCTCTCCTACTCCGTCCCGGTCACCCTGGTGCTCGCCCTGGTGCTCGCCGCCGCCACCGGCGACTGGGCCGGGCTGCCGGCCGCCGTCGGCGTCGCGTTCGCGCTGCTCGGCAGCGGCCTCGCGATCGGCGCCGTGCTCAGCGTGCTCGCGCCGTACACCATGCCCGCCGACAACAACCCGATGCGCAACGCCGCCCCGGGCCAGGGCGGGCTGGTGATGCTGAACAGCTTCGGCTCGATGTTCGGCAGTGCCCTCGTCGCCGCACCCGTCGTCGGCTGGCTGGTCTGGGCCCTCGCCACCGACGCCGTCACCTGGCCGCTGCTGCTCGTCGGCCCCCTCTACGGCGCCGCCGTCGCCGTCCTCGGACTGCGCCTCGCCGCCGGGCGGCTGCTGGAGCGTCTCCCGGAGATCCTCGCCAAGGCCGTCGAACGCTGACCCCCGCCGGTGGCGGGGTGCCGGGCCGCGGAATCCGCTGGAGCCCGGCGCCCCGGCGCCGGACAATGGCCCGATGATCGAGGTGGGGCGTGACAGCGCGTCGAACGTCAACAGCGTCGGACCGGACCACCGGCCGTTCCCGCTGACCTTCGGCGTCCGCGCGGCGGGCGGGTCCTGGCTGGTGGACGCGACGGCCGCGCAGGCCGGGGAGCTGGCCGGGCTGCTCGCCGGCCGGGCCGCCGGACCGGTCGCCGTGGTGGATCTGCACACCTGCAGCTTCGTGGACGAGGACTTCCGGTCCCTGGCGCCGTCGCTGATCGCGGCGGAGCTGGGCGTCGACTGCGCCGTGCACCCGGTCGGCGCCTGGGCGTCGGACACCATCGGGGTCGGCGAGGAGTTCCTGCTCCTGGACCGCGGCGAGCTGCCCCGCCTGCTGGACGGCACCTGGACGCCGTACCAGGTGGCCCTGGTCGACCTGCCGGGCGAGGTGACCCCCGAGCGGCTCGACGAGCTCGCCCTGGTCGTCGGCACGACCGCGTTCGACCAGCCGCTGCTTCCCCTCCTCGAGGGCTCCACCCTGTGGTTCTCCGGCCACGACGACTGCTACCTGCGGGTGGAGTCGACGGACCCGGAGGTGCCCGGTGCCCTGCTCGGCCGGCTGCTGGCCCTCCTGGCCGGCTCCGCCCTGACCGACGCCGACGCCGACGACGCCCCGCCGGTGCTGGTGCCCGAACCCGACCCCGCCCTGGCGGAACGGCTGATCGCCACGAGCGCGCACTGGGCGGGCACGGTGGCGGCGGTGTCCGCGACCGAGGTGGCGCTCGCGCTGACGGCGCTCCCCCGGCGCTGGCGGCTGCGCGACCCGGCCCCGGCCGGGGCCTGGCACACGGTGACGCTCGACCTCGTGCGCGGCCGGTGGCGGCTCGGCCCCGCCCCCTGAAGCCGCGACGGCCGTACCGGCGGATTTTCGGTGGCGGGCGCTCGGCACGGACCGTAGCGTCCCGGGCATGAACGCCAAGCGCCCGCTGATCGCCGTGCTCACCGGCGCCGGGATCTCCACCGACTCCGGCATCCCCGACTACCGCGGCCCGAACGGTCTGTGGCAGCGCGACCCGGGCGCGCAGCGACTGGTCACCGTCGGCCCGTACCTGTCCGATCCGGAGGTCCGCCGCGAGGCGTGGCGGATGCGGGCCGCGACCGGCGCGCTCGCCGCCGAGCCGAACGCCGGGCACCGGGCGCTGGTGGCGCTGGAGCGGTCCGGGCTGCCGCTGCGGATCCTCACCCAGAACGTCGACGGCCTCCACCAGCGGGCCGGGCAGACCCCGCGCAAGGTGCTCGAACTCCACGGCACCGCGCGGGAGGTGCGCTGCGTGGACTGCCGGGCGACCGGCCCGATGGAGCAGGCCCTGGAACGGGTCGCGGCGGGCGAGCCGGATCCGGCCTGCCGGGCCTGCGGCGGGATCCTGCGGCCGTGCACGGTGATGTTCGGCGAGCAGCTGGACAGCGAGGTGCTCCGGCAGGCGGAGGCGATCAGCACGGCCTGCGAGCTGTTCATCGCCGTCGGCACCAGCCTGAAGGTCTACCCGGTGGCCGCGCTGCCGTACGACGCGGTGCGGGCCGGCGCCCGGCTGATCGTGGTGAACGGCGAGCCGACGCCGCTCGACGAGGCCGCCGAGGAGGTCGTCCGGGAGCCGATCTCGACCGCCCTGCCGGCCCTGGTGGAACGGCTGGTCGCCCGCCTCGGCTGACCGCCCGCGCACGCCGGGCGCGGCTCCGGAAAGGCTCGCGATCTTTCCGAACTGCCAAGTCCCGAAGGCCTGTTCTGCGCTACGCTGCCGCGCGGAGCGGCGTGGTCGGTTTCCGGCCACGGGGGGAGGCCGCGCGGGCGGGGCACGCCCGCGCGCCGCACCGGGGCACGGGCGTGCCCGCTCCGCGGCGGCGCGTACGAAGGAGCCCTCATGACCCCAGGCCTGCTGCTGGACCGCACCGCGCTCGGGGACGGACTGCGGGCACTGGCCGACCGGCCCGGACTGGCGAACCGGCGGGAGGAGCTCCGCGAACTGGGCCTGGCGCTCTCCGGGACCGGCGACCTGGACCACTGGGCCGAACTCGACCTGGTGCACAGCTTCGTCCGGCCGGAGAGCGTACGGGCCGCCGTCCGGCCCCGGCCCGCGCCGCGGTTCTGGGCCTGGGCCGAAGTGGCGCTCGGCGGTCTGGTGTTCGTCCCCCTGCTGGTCACCTGGGGCGGGCTGATGCAGGCCAGCAGCGCCTACCGGGCCCTGATCGGCACGGACCCCCGGCAGGCCGCGCGGCCGTTCCTCCAGCTCTGGCAGACCGGCTTCGAGGGCCGGCTGCCGGGCTGGGCCGGCTTCGGCGACATCGCCCGGTCCGCGACCCTGTTCATCGCGCTGCTGCTGGCGCTGTCCGTCGCGCACGGCCTGCGCAGGGCGGGCACCGAACGCCGCGAGGCGGCGGCCGAGGCCGAGGCGGAGGACCTGCTCGCCGAACTGGCGCCGCTGCTCACCCGGGCCCAGCTGGTACTGAACGAGCGCCGCCGTTCGACGCCGCAGCGCTTCGCCGCCGAGCTGACCGGCGCGGCGCAGACCCTGGAACGGCTCGCCCGGCAGGCCGCCGACACCCAGCGCGAGCTGAGCGCGGCGGCGCTGGCCGTCGAGCGTTCGGTCGCCGGGGCCGAGCGGCGGCTGACCGAGGCCGGCGAGGCGGTGGACCCGCTGCGCCTGGCCGTCGACGGTGTGGAGAAGGCGGTCGACGGCGTCGGAAGGGCCGTCGACGGCGTCGGCCGGGCGGTGAGGGACAGCGGGGACCGGCTCGCCGAGACCGTCCGGGACGGCGCGGCGGCCACCGACAGCCTGGTCCACCGGAGCGGGAAGCAGGCCGCCGACGCGGTCGACCTGGTCCGGCAGGCCACCGACCGGGTCGGCACCGGACTCGCGGACGCCGGGGAGCGGGTGGAGGACGCGGTGCGGGACCTCGCGGTCGCCCAGCGCGGCTTCACCACCGGCGCGGAGACCGTCGCGGACGTCGGCGGGCAGGTACTGGAACGGCTCGACGGCCTGGCGCGCGAGGTCGTGGCGATGGCGGACCGGGTGGCCGCCGCGGCCTCGGCGGCCACCGCCGCGGCGGCCCGGCTGGACGCGGCGGCCGACCGGCGGGGCGACGCCTCCCCGGGGGTCGTCATGGTGAAGACCTCCGCCGGCCCCGGGCCCGACGAGGGCACCGCCCGGTCCCGGGGCACCACCACGGCCACCGCCACCGCCCCGGGCGGCGTGACGGCCGCGGACCTGGACGACCGGACGCTGCTGGACCTGGACGAGGTGCCGGTGCACGGGCAGGGCCGATGAGGGACCGGTTCCGGACCGCGCGGCCCGGCCCGCGCGGCACCCACCTGGTCGGCTGGCTGTTCGCCGACATGCTGCTGGTGCTCGCCCTGGTCGCGATGGGCGACCAGGGCGACCCGGTGGCCGCCGAACGGGCCGCCACGACCCCCACCGCCACCCCGGTCCCGAGCGCCACCGCGAGCGCCGCGCCGCTCCCCGTCCCCACCCCGGCCGGGCCGCGCGGGGTGGAGCACGACCCGGTCACCGTCGACGTGACCGGGGACTCCTCGGACGCGGCGGGCCTGGCCGCGCAGATCCGCGCCGCCACCGAGCCGTACGCCGGACGACAGGCCGCCGTGGTCCTCACCTTCGGCAGCAACCGCGACCCGGGCGCCGGCCAGGCCTACGCCCACACCGTCAACGGCCTGCTCGCGCAGGCCCGTCCGGAGATGTTCCGGGGCACCACCGCGCGGGACTTCATCTCGCTCGCGGACAACCCCCGGCACGCCTCGCTGGAGATCTACTTCTACACCGGCTGACCGCCGCACCGGCCGACCGCCGAAGCCCTGCCGTTCGAAGGAGAAACGCAGTGCAGATCCTCCCGTTCTACGCCGTCTGCGACGAGTCCTCGTCCATGACCCCGCACATCGACACCCTCAACAAGGCGCTGTTCAGCCTCCACCAGGAGATCAGCACCAACCCGACCGTCGCCGACAAGACCCGGTTCGGGCTGATCGGCTTCTCCACCGACGCCCACGAGCTCCAGCCGCTGGTCGACCTGAGCGACCTCGAGGAACTGCCGGCCCTGGAGGCCTCCGGCCTGACCTCCTTCGGCAGAGTCTTCGAGCTGCTCGGCCGGGCGATCGAGCGGGACGTGCGGGAGCTGAAGGCGGAGGGCCACGACGTCTACCGTCCGGTGGTCTTCTTCCTCTCCGACGGCGAGCCGACCGACACCGACTGGGAGCAGCCCTACCAGGACCTGCTCGCCGCCGCGTTCCGGCCGCACATCATCGCCTTCGGCATCGGTCAGGCCGACCGGACGGTGATCGCGCGGGTCGCGACCTTCAAGGCCTTCATGCAGGAGGACGGGGACGCCGACGTGGCGCCCGCGCTGCGGGAGTTCGCGGCCAGTCTGACCCGGTCGATCGTGCGCTCGGTGAGCGGGGCGACCGCCGCCGGCACCGGTATGAGCCTCCAGGTCGACGACCAGGTGTCCGGCTTCACCGCCGTCTCGCTCGACAAGCTCTGAGCCGGGCCGCCGGATGAATCCGCACGAGGGTCCGCCGTCGGCCGGCCAGGTGCCCGAGCCCGGGCCGGAGCACGCGCCGACCCGCAAGGACGACCCGTTCGAGGTCAACACCCCGGTCTACGAGGACTGGGACCTCAAGCCGCCGGAGCCCGCGCCGGCCCCGGCACCCGCGCCCGCCGACGCCGTCGTGGGGCCCGTCGTCACCCCGGGGCGGGTGACGCCCGAGGACTTCCTGCCGCGACCGATCGGCCAGGGCCCGGCCGCGGTCCGGGGTCCCTGGCCGGACCCGGTGTCGCCGCTCGGCGGGCCGGTCGGACCGCCCGCCGCCGCGCCCCCGGCCGGGACGGCCGGGACGACCGCGCCCGAGGCGCCCACCGGGACCACCACCGTCGGCGCCCCCGGCGCCGCCGGCACCGGCGCCGACCCGGTCGTACGGCCGGCGTCGTTCCGAACCCCGGGACCGCTCGCCCACGTCGGCCGCAAGGCCCCCGCCTATCCCGCCGAACCGACCGACATCCCCACCGTCCGCGGCGGCGACCTCTACGGCGTCCTGCTGCCCGACACCGTCGTGGACGGCGGCCGGTTCGGCGCGATCACCGTCCGGGCCGCCTCCGTCCGCGGCGACTCCCACCGCTACGCGGCCGAGTGCCGGCAGGACGCCGCCCTGGTCGTCCGGGCCGGCGGGCTGCTGCTGGTCGCGGTCGCCGACGGCGTGGGCTCCCAGCCCCACTCCCACCACGGCTCCAACGGCATCGTCCGGCTGCTGGCCAAGCAGGTCCTGCCGCGGGCGGACACCCTGCTGGACCTGCTGCGGACCGGCGCGGCGGCGGAGTTCGACGACCTGACGAGCCGGCTCGTCGCCGCCGCGGCCGAGGAACTCGCCCGGGAGGCCGAGCGGTTCGGGCATCCGCCGAAGACCTGGTCGACCACCCTCCGGGCGCTGCTGGCAGCGGCCGACCCGGCGGTCCCGGCCCGGGGCTTCGTCGCGGTCGGCGACGGCGGACTGCTGCGCCTGCGCGCGAACCGCTGGGAGAACCTGGACGCCGACGGGGACGGCGCGGGCACCCTGATCAGCACCCGGACGGACTGCCTCCCGCAGGCGTACGACCGCGCCCGGACCGCGCTGATCACCGACACCCGCCCCGGTGACGTCCTGGTGCTCTGCACCGACGGGCTCGCCCTCCCGCTGGTCAAGGAGCCCGAGCTGCGGGAGTTCCTCGGCGGGCGCTGGGGCCACGAGGTGCCGGGCCTGGCCGAGTTCCTCTGGCAGGCCCAGGTCCGGGTGCGCAGCTACGACGACGACCGCTCGGTCGTCTGCCTCTGGGAGGCGCCGGTATGACCGCCCCGGACATTGCCGACGCGCTGGCCGGCGGCACGGACCTCGGCCTCGCCCTGCTGCCCGCCGGCCCCGAGGCCGGCCGGGGCGGTCAGGGCCTGGTGCGGCGGCTGGACGGCGTACCGGGAGTGCTGTTCAAGCGCTACCTGGAACCCGGGCGGGTGCACGGCCCGGCCCTGGCCGAACTGGTCGCCCTGCGGCTCGCCCTGCCGCCGGACGACCGGGACCGGCTGGACGCGCAGGCCGCCTGGCCGCTCTGCCGGGTGGTGGACGGCCCGCGCTGCGTCGGGTTCCTGATGCGGGAGGCGCCGTCGTCGATGACCTGGCGGACGGCCTCCGGCGGATCCAGGCTCACCGAGGCGCAGTACCTGCTCTACCCGGAGAAGCCCGCCACCCAGGGCGTCGTCCGCCCCGGCCCGGAGCAGCGGCTGGCCCTGGTGCTGGAGCTGGTGGGCCTGGTCGACCGGCTCCACCGCTGGGGGCTGGTGATCGGCGACCTCTCGCACGCCAACGTGCTCTGGTCGGCAGGGCCCGGACCGGCGGTGCACCTGCTGGACTGCGACGGCATCCGCCGGGTCGGGGCGGCGCCGGTGCTGGAACAGGCCGACACCCCCAACTGGTCCGACCCGCTCTCCCCGCACGGCAGCGCGGCCTCGGTGGACAGCGACCGCTACAAGGCGGCCCTGCTGATCGGCCGGATCCTGGCACAGGACCCGTACCTGGTGCCGGGAACGCCGTTCGAACCGCTGCCCGGGGTGCTGACGGAACGGCAGCTGACCCTGGCCCGGCGGGTCTGGGAGCAGGCCGGCGGGCCCTACGGGAGCCGCCCGGACCCGACCGCCTGGCTGCTGGCGCTGGGCGGCCGGGGCAGCATCCCGCTCGCCCGGGCGGACACGCCGGTGCCGCGTCCGGCCCGGCCGGTCGACCCTCGGCTGTTCGACGGCCGGGCGCCCCGGGGCAGCATCCGGCTGCGCCGGCCCGACTGACGGGCCGCAAGCAGGACGGCGGGCGGCGGCCGGGCGGCGGGGTCCGCGGCGGGGTCCGCGGCGGCGGGTCCTCCGCCCCTGGGGCCGGACGGAGCGCGTGCGTACGATGATCCTTCCGGCTCCCCCTCACGGCCTGGAGTGATCGACCGATGACGACGACGGCGAAGTTCGACCCCTGGTCCGCGGCGTTCGTGGCCCACCCCTACGACGCGTACGCCGAACTGCGCGCCCAGGGCCCGGCAACGTACTTCGGGCCCACCGACCAGTGGCTGGTCCCCCGCTACGGGGACGTCGGCGCGCTGCTGCGGGACCGCCGCCTCGGCCGCACCTACACCCACCGGTTCAGCCACCAGGAGTTCGGCCGGCCCGAACCCGACCCGGCGCACGAGCCGTTCCACACCCTCAACGACAACGGCCTGCTCGACCTGGAGGCCCCGGACCACACCCGGATCCGCCGCCTGGTCTCCAAGGCCTTCACCCCGCGCATGGTCGAGGGCCTGCGCCCGACCGTGCGGCGGCTGGCCGGCGAACTCGTCGACGACCTGCTCGCGGCCGGCGGCGGCGACCTGATCGCCGCCGTCGCCGAGCCGCTGCCGGTCGCCGTGATCGCCGAGATGCTCGGCGTCCCGGAGTCCGACCGGCACCTGCTGCGCCCCTGGTCCGCCGACATCACCGGGATGTTCGAGCTCAACCCGTCCGAGGAGACCGCCCGCCGGGCCGTCACCGCGAGCACCGAGTTCTCCGACTACCTCCGCGCCCTGATCCGCGACCGCCGCACCGCCCCCGGCACCGACCTGATCAGCGCGCTGATCCAGGCCCAGGAGGGCTCCGACGCGCTCAGCGAGCAGGAGATGGTCTCCACCTGCGTCCTGCTGCTCAACGCCGGCCACGAGGCCACCGTCAACACCACCGGCAACGGCTGGTGGGCGCTGTTCCGCAACCCCGCCGAACTCGCCCGGCTGCGCGCCGACGTGGACGGGCTGCTGCCCACCGCCGTCGAGGAGCTGATGCGCTGGGACACCCCGCTGCAGATGTTCGAGCGCTGGGTCCTGGAGGACATCGAGATCGGCGGCGTGACCGTCCCGCGCGGCGCCGAGATCGCCCTGCTCTTCGGCTCCGCCAACCGGGACCCCGAGCGCTTCGCCGACCCCGACCGCCTCGACCTCGGCCGCACCGACAACCCGCACATCACCTTCGGCGCCGGAATCCACTTCTGTCTCGGTGCGCCCCTTGCCAGACTGGAGCTCACCGAGTCCTACGGCACCCTGCTCCGCCGCGCCCCGGGCCTGCGGCTGGTCCGCGAGCCCGAGTGGCGCCCCGGCTACGTGATCCGCGGGCTGGAGGAACTGCTGGTCGAGGTGTGACGGACGAGGGGGAGCGGGCCGTGGGCGACAAGGCGACGGGAGCACTGCTGGGGCTGGCGATCGGGGACGCGCTGGGCAAGGCCACCGAGTTCTCGGACGTCGCGCTGATCGCGCGGCAGTGGCCGGACTGGCGGCGGCTGCCGCTGCCGGACGACGGGCTGATCACCGACGACACCCAGATGACGCTGGCCCTGGCCCGCGCCCTGCGCACCGCCCTGGCGGACGGGCCGCTCACCCCGCAGACCCTGGAGCCGCCGCTGCGCGCCGAGTTCCTCGCCTGGGCGTGCTCGCCGGAGAACAACCGTGCCCCCGGCATGACCTGTCTGCGCTCCTGCGACCGGCTCGCCTCGCCCGGGGTGCGCTGGCAGCTCGCCACCGACGTCGGCTCCAAGGGCTGCGGCGCCAATATGCGGGTCGCCCCGCTCGGCCTGGTCCGCGGGCCGACGACGGCGCAGCTGGCCGGCGCGGCCCAGCTCCAGTCCGGCCTCACCCACGGCCACCCCACCGCGCTCGCCGCGAGCGAGCTCACCGCCCACGCCGTCCGCGAGCTCGCCGAGGGCCTGCCGCCGGCCGGACTGCCCGCCTTGCTGCGCGGGTACGCGCTCTCCCGGCGCGGCCACTACGACGCGCGCTGGCTCGACGACCTCGCGGCGCACGCCCAGGACCCCACCACCGAGGGCTTCGCCACCCGCGGCTGGGACGAGTGCCTGGCGGTGCTCGACCGGCTCGACGCCGCGCTCGCCGCGCCGGACACCGAGGCCGATCCCTGCCTGGCCACCGGCGAGGGCTGGATCGCCGAGGAGGCCCTCGCCACCGGACTGCTCTGCTTCCTGCTGCTCCCGGACGACCCGGTGGCCGCCGTCCGCCGGGCCGCCTACTCCTCCGGGGACTCCGACTCGATCGCCTGCCTGGCCGGCGCCTTCGCCGGGGCCCACGCGGGCGCCGACGCCTGGCCGGCGGACTGGGTGGAGCGGATCGAGCACCGGGACGAACTGCTGGAGTTCGGCGCGCTCTGGGACTGAGCGGCCGACACCGGAGGGAACCGGGCCCCGGCGGGGTGCGTCGAACCGGGACCGAGGCGCGGGCACCGGCCCGTGCCGGGATCCAGGGGCGAGGTCAGCCATGTCCGCCACGACCGTCCGCACCCGCCGCCCGGCGGTGCTCCTGCTCTGCTGCGCGGCCCTGCTCACCGCCTGCGGCTCCACCGGCGGCGGGACCGGGGTGGTGCGGGCCGATCCCCCGTCGCTGCCGCCCGCCGACCCGGCGGCGGTCGCGGCCACCGCGTCGGCGACCGCCGCGTTCGGGCTCGACCTGCTGCACGCCCTCACCGTCGAACCCGGCGCGGCCGAACGGAACCTCGTGCTGTCGCCGTCCGGCCTGGCGACCGTGCTCGCCATGGTGCTGCCCGGGGCCCGGGGCACCACCGCCGAGCAGCTGGCCGAGGCCCTGCACACCGGGCTCACCCCCGAGCAGTACGCGCTCGCCACCGGCGCCCTGAACCGCGCCGGCGCGCCGGGCGGCAAGGGCGGGGCCGTGCTGCGGCGCTCCGACGACGTCTGGGCCCAGCGCGACTTCCCGCTCGACCCGCACTACCTCGGGGTGCTGGCCGCCGGCTTCGGCACCGGGGTGCGCACCACCGACTTCCGCAAGGACCCGGAGGGCGCCAGGAAGGCCGTCAACGGCGTCGTCGAGAAGGCCACCGAGGGCCGGATCAAGGACCTCTTCGCGGAGGGCCAGCTCAATCCGGACACCCGGCTCGCGCTCACCGACGCGCTGTACCTCAAGGCCGACTGGGCCCACCCGTTCAAGGCCGGACGGACCACCGCCCTGCCGTTCCACCGCCTCGACGGCTCCGCGGCGCCCGTGCCGACCATGGCCGGCGCCGAGTCGCTGCGCTACGCCGAGGGCTCCGGCGGCATCCTCGGCGAGCCCTGGCAGGCCGTGGAACTCCCCTACGCGGGAAGCACCCTGGCGATGGACCTGATCGTGCCCGCGCAGGGCGGCTTCGCCGCGTTCCGGCAGGGGCTGGACCAGGCGCAGCTGGACCAGGTGCTGGGCGGGCTCACCGAGCGGACGGTCGACCTCACCCTGCCGAAGTTCCGCTTCGACAGCGGGGGCGAGCTCACACCCGTGCTGAAGGCGCTCGGCGTCACCGCCGCGTTCGCGGAGGACGCCGACCTCTCCGGCATCCCCGGGCCGGGCGCCGCCGAACGGCTCCGGATCGGCCCGGTGGTGCAGAAGGCCACCGTCCAGGTGGACGAGCAGGGCACGGTCGCGGCGGCCGGCAGCGGCGTCGGGGTGGAGGTGGCGGCCGCGCCGGCGCCGCGGGACCCGGCCCGGCTGCACATCGACCGGCCGTTCCTGTTCCTGGTCCGGGACACCGCGAGCGGGCTGCCGCTCTTCCTCGGCCAGGTCACCGACCCGGCGGCATAGCCGGCGGCTCGCGGTCGGACCGGGTGGCGGTCGGACCGGGTGGCGGGCGGCGGCTCGGCGCTCAGACCGGGTAGCGGTCCCCGAGTGCCGGATGGCCCGGCTCCCGGCTGCCGAACAGCACCAGCAGGTCGTCCGCCGTCCGCAGCAGCGTCTCCCGCCCCTCCACCGCCTCGGTCCAGTCGGCCGGCAGCCCCGAGGCGCCGTACGCGGCGCCGACCAGATTGCCGCAGACCGCGCCGGTCGAGTCGCTGTCGCCGGAGTGGTTCACCGACAGCAACAGCGCCGTCCGGGCCGGCTCGGCGCCGTCGGCGCCCTCGGCGCCCGCCAGCAGGCAGTACACCGCGATCGCCAGGCACTCCTCGGCGATCCAGCCGAGGCCGACCCGCTCCACCGCCTCGGCGGACGGCCCGGACTCCTGGGCCACCCGTACGGCCCGGGCCAGCGCCTGCACCGTCTCCTTCGAGGCCGGCCACTCCCGGGTCTGCTCCACCGTCTCGCCGACCGCGGCCCAGGGCTCCGTCCCGGCCGCCAGCCGCTCCACCAGCGCCGCGAAGGCGCCGGCCGCCAGGTAGCCGGTCGGGTGCCCGTGGGTCAGCTGCGCGCACTGCGCGGCCAGTCCGAACGCCTGCTCCGCCCCCAGCCGGCCGAGGCCGAACGGCGCCGAGCGCATCACCGTGCCGCAGCCCTTGGAGTGCGCGTTGATCGGGCCCGGCTGCCCCAGCGCCACCGGCGCCTCGAACACCGGGTGGTACTGCACCCCGGTCAGGCAGGCGGTGCCGGGCGCCCGCCGCGCGTACAGGAACGGCTCGCGCAGCAGCCAGCCGTCGTACGGGTGGGGCAGCGGCTCGCGGTCGGGCGCGCCCTGCTGCTGGGTGAGCAGCCACCGGCGGTACGCGCCGTGCACCGCCTCCGGCACCGAACCGCCGCCGCCCGACCAGCCCCGGACGAAGCCGCGGATCAGGCCCTCGGCGGTGAAGAGCGTCATCTGGGTGTCGTCGGTGACCTCGGCGACCAGACCGCCGCCCGGCAGGCCGGTCACCCCGTCCGGCCCGAAGCGGTCCCGGATCTGGTCCAGCCGCTGGAACTCCACCGGCCAGCCCAGCGCGTCCCCGACCGCCCCGCCGAGCAGGGCGCCGCGCACCCGGTCCTGGTAGCCCGTCTCCGTACTCGTCCTCACACTGCCCGCCCCTCGTCGGTCCCCGTGCCCTGTTGTACCAGGCGCCCCGGTCCCGGCCGAGGCTCCCCGCCGAGCCGGCCGCCGCCGCAGGGCCGGCCGTCCCGGCCGAGGCTCCCCGCCGGGCGGCCGGGCCCGGGGTCAGCCGCGGATCTCCCCCGAACCGCCGCGCAGGGACGCCCGGTCCGCCGCCGCCCGGCCCGCCACCCAGCCCTCGCCGTCGCTCACCCGCACCCGCTGCGACACCAGCTTGGGGAACATCCGGCCGACCTCGTGGTCCACCGCCTCGGTGCGCGCCTTCAGGGCCGGCAGCAGCCGCTCGTCCGGCACCAGCTGCTCCGCCGTGCCGTCCTCGCGCAGGTGCCGGCCGGCCGCCGCGGCGCTGGTCGTCCGCTCGGTCGCCTCGGTCAGCCGCTCCCGGATCCGCGCCGCGTACGCGACCAGGAAGGACTGCCGGAACGCCTTGGTCCGGGAGGCCCCGTCCAGGTGCTGCCGGGCCCCGGCCTGCTGCATCGCGTGAGTGGCCTGCACCAGCAGCGAGGTGTACAGCAGCTCGACGCCGTCGAGGTCGGCGTCGAAGCCGATCACGGTGCAGAAGCCGAACTCCTTCGCCCACACCACCCGGCAGCGGTTGGCCGCGGCCACCGCGTCCAGCAGCATCGTCTTGGGGCCCTCGTACGGGTTGTCCACCCCGATCCGCAGCGCGCCGGGGGCGTGCGGGTCGGCGCCCTCGACGGCGAGCAGTGCCTCGTCGATGCTGTGCTGGGCCATCAGCTGCTGGGCCTTGGCGGTCAGCGCCTCGGCCTCCTCGGGGAAGTCGGTGGACTCGGCCTTCGCCAGCAGGGCGCGGATCCGCGACAGCATCCGGGGCTCGCCCGCCACCGGGCCGCGCGGCCGCTGCTCCGGGCGCGCCGAGTGCGCCGAGTGCGCCGCCCGCCCGGGGGCGGGGCCGACCGGGGCGATCGGCGGCAGCCGGCCCCAGCTGCGCAGCAGCTCCAGCAGTGCGGTGGCCAGCGCGAACCGGTCCAGCCGGTGCCGCTGGGCGAAGCCGGACAGGTACGCCTCGTCGGAGGGCCACCACACCTCCGCCTCCAGCTCGCGCAGCTGCTCCTGCCAGCGGCGGTCGAGTGCGGCGGCCGGGTGGCGGCGCCCCTCGGCGGCGATGAGGTCCACGGCGAGCGCCAGGTGCACCGGCTTCAGTTCCCGCCGCACCACCCGCACCAGGTCCGCCGGGCGCCAGCCGGCCGACCAGCACCGGCCGACCGCCGTGTCGGCGTGGCCCAGCGCCGCCCGGCTCACCGCCGGCCACGACCCGGCGGAGGCCGCCAGCAGCGAGGCGCCGGTGTCCAGCGCGAGGTCCAGCCCCTCCTCGGGGGCCGTCACCACCCCGCGCACCGCCGTGTCCAGCAGCACCCCGGCGTCCCCGCCCCCGCCGCCGCCACCCTGTCCACGCCTGCCCACGCCTACCTCGTCCCACGAACGGTCCCGTGCATCTCCCGCCCATGATGCCGGACCGCCCTGCCGGACGTCGGGTCTCCTCGGGTCTCCGGCCCGGGTCACCGTGCCCCGGACACCGCGGCTCGGGCCGCCCGGGCCGCCCGGGCCGCTCAGGCCGCTCGGGCCGCCACCGGACCGCGGGCACCCCGGCCGAACCCGGCCAGCGGGGCCAGCGCCACCAGCTGGCAGACCGCGGCGAGCGGCAGGAAGGCCAGGTCCGCCGCCGACAGCACGATCCCGACGGCCACCAGCACCGGACTCCACCGGCGCAGCACCCGGCCGGCCCCGACCGAGGCTCCCACCAGCAGCGCCAGCAGCCCCAGGTGGAACAGCAGCGGGAGCGCCGAGTAGAAGAGCGGCTCGACACCCGGCCGGCTCTGCACCGCCTCGAACAGGCGGTTCTGGTCCGCCTTGTCCACCGCCACCGCGCCGACGTACAGGTCGATCCCGATCTGCCCCAGCGAGGCGGCGAGCCCGGTGAACGCCGCGCCCAGCGCCACCCGACCGGCCACCCGGCCCCCGGGCGTCCGGCGCGGGCCCGGGGCGCGCCCCAGCGCCGACAGCAGCGGGGCGAACAGCAGCAGGGCCAGCAGCAGCAGGCTGTGGCCGACCAGCCAGCCGGGGCCGGGGTCGCGCGATCCGTCCAGCAGCCGGATGCCGCCGTACAGCGCCGTCAGCACGGGGGCGGCGACGACGGCGACGGTGACGACGGGGCGGGCGGGCGGCAGGGCGTTCACGGTGCACTCCTGACGGGACGGGGACCGCCGGCCCGGCCGACGGCTCCGGCGACTGCCGGCAGCACGGATCCTGTCCGCCGGGGCCCTCGTCGCGGATCGCCCGCACCGGCGAACCCGGCCGCTCCCCCGCGCGGGGGAGGACACCGCACGCCCCGCCCCCGCGCTCAGCGTTCGCCGGCCACCACCGCGCCCGCCTCGTAGGCGAACACCACCGCGTGCACCCGGTCCCGCAGCCCCAGCTTGGCCAGCACATTGCTGACATGGGTCTTCACCGTGTGCTCGCTCACCACCAGCTCGGCGGCGATCTCGGCGTTGGACAGCCCCCGGGCGAGCAGCACCAGCGTCTCCCGCTCACGCGCGGTGAGCTGCTCCAGCAGCCGGGACGGCGGCCGGGCCGGGCGCTCTCCGGAGCCGGGACGCCGGGCGGCGAACTCGCCGATCAGCCGGCGGGTCACCGAGGGCGCCAGCAGCGCGTCCCCGGAGGCCACCATCCGGACGCCGTGCGCCAGGTCGTCCCGGCGGACGTCCTTGAGCAGGAAGCCACTGGCCCCCGCGTACAGCGCGTCGAAGACGTAGTCGTCGATGTCGAAGGTGGTCAGCATGATCACCTTGGTGTCCGGGTACTCGGCACACACTCGCCGGGCCGCCTCCAGCCCGTCCATCACCGGCATCCGGACGTCCAGCAGCAGCACGTCCGGTCCGTGCGCACGGACCGCCTCGACCGCCTCGGCCCCGTCCGCCGCCTCGGCGACCACCTCGATGTCCGGCTGTGCGTCCAGGATCATCCCGAACCCGGCCCGCACCAGCTCCTGGTCGTCCGCGACGACCACCCTGATCGGCTTCACGCCCCCACCACCTCCCCGCCGCCCAGCGGCAGCCGGGCACTCACCAGGAACCCCCGGCCCCCCGGTCCGGGACCGGCCTCGGCCCGGCCGCCGCAGGCCGCCGCCCGCTCCCGGATGCCGACCAGCCCCCGGCCGCCGGAGAAGACGCCCGGCTCCCGGTCCGCCCGCACCCCGCGCCCGTTGTCGGACACCAGCACCACCAGCTCCGCCCCCTCCCGGACCACCCGGATCCCGATCCGGCCGGCCTCCGCGTGCTTGACCGTGTTGGTCAGCGCCTCCTGCACGATCCGGTAGCCGGCCGCCTCCACCCCGGCCGGCACCGGCCCGACCCGCTCGTCGAGTTCCAGCTCGACGACCACCCCGGCCCGGCGCACCCGCTCGGCCAGCACGGGCAGTTCGGCCAGCCGCGGCTGCGGCGCCAGCTCCGGCACCGCGCCGTCCTCCTTCAGCACCCCGAGGACCCGCCGCAGCTGGCCCATGGCGTCCCGCCCGGCATCGGCGATGGTGTCGAAGGTCTTCACCGCCCGGTCCGGATCGCTGCGCACCACCAGTGGTCCCGCCTCGGCCTGGATCACCATCAGCGAGACGGCGTGCGCCAGGATGTCGTGCATCTCCCGGGCGATCCGGGCGCGTTCCTCGACCACCGCGCGGGCCGCGTCACTGGCCGCCCGCCTCCCGGCCTCCCGGGCCCGCTCCGCCTCCACCGCCGCCAGCCGGCGCAGCTCCCGCACCAGGCAGCCGAACACGAACGCCCCGACCGAGGTGAGCAGCGAGAACAGCGCGCCGTTCGGCGAGTGCGTACCCACGACGTTGGCGACCACGGTCACCGCCAGCACCGTCCAGCGCTGCCGCTCCCCCGCCCGGTCGGCCACCGTGTACAGCGCGATCACCGCGTACAGCGGCAGCTGCGGCATGGCCGAGTGGGCGAGCACCGAGAGCACCGCCGACAGCCCGCCGCTGAGCACCAGGACGGTGACCGGCGCCCGCCGCCGCCAGGGCAGCGGCAGGGACGTCCCCAGCGCCAGCAGGTAGACCCACCACGGCCGGGCGGTCTCGTCCTGGGACACCGACCACAGCGAGACCGCCGCCGACACCGCCGCCAGCAGCCCGTCCACCACGCGCGGGTCGAGCCCGGTCGCCCGCGCCCGCCACTGTGCCGCCCGTCCGGTCATGGCCCCTCCCCCGTGTCCGGGGTACCCGCCCCCGCGGAGAAGATCATGCCCGACCGGCAGCGCGGTGGGCACTCCCCCGCCGGGACCGGCCCCGGCCCCGGCCCCGGTACCAGCACCAGCACCAGCACCAGCACCGGTACCGGCCCCGGCCGCTCGCGCGAGGGAACCGCCCCCCGGCTCAGCCACCGGTGACCGCCACGCCCCCGGTCCCGGCCCGCGCCGTGATGCTGCGGGGCGCCCCGTCCTGCCGCGGCACCGTCACCTCGACCCCGCCGACGTCGGTCCCGGCGTCGACCGCGTACGGCTCGCCGCCGGGCACCGAGACCCGGACCCCGCCGATCTCCGCCCGGGCCTCCACCGAGGTCGGGCTCACGGCGAAGGCCAGCTCGACCCCGCCGGTCTCCGCGACCACCCGCACCTTCGCCGAGGTCAGACCGGTCGCCTCCACCCCGCCGACGCCGGCCGTGGCCTGCACCTCCCCGGCCAGGCCGTGCAGCCGGATCCCGCCGGTCGCGCTGTTCAGCCGCACCGCCGTGCCGGCCGGGACGGTCACCTCGTAGCCGACCCCGCAGTCCGAGCAGTCGTAGGACAGCCGGAGCGTGCCGTCCACCAACGAGTGCCCGGTCCGCGGCGGGTCGCCGCGGAAGTCCTGCTTCTCGACCACCCGCAGGGTGTCCCCGGCCCGGACCTCGATCCCGCCGACCCGCCCGTCCACCACCAGCTCGTTCACCGGCCCGGCCACCCCGTAGGAGACCGTCAGCCGGTCGCGGCCCTCGTCCCCGTCCCGGAAGCAGCCGACCGAACCCAGCGCCACCGCCCCGGTGATCGCCGCCGCCCCCAGCACCCGTCGCACGTCCATGCCCGTGTCCTCCGCCCGTCCTCGTTCCGACGGTCCAGAGCCTGACGCCCCCGGTCCGCCGGACGCCTCCCCCGCCGGACCGGTCTCCCGCCCTCCCCCGCACGACGGAGTCCGGGAACGCCGCAGGGCGGCCACCCCGTCCGGGGTGACCGCCCTGCGATCAGGAACCTTCGACTCAGCCGGTGTACGGGCCGTAGTCGTAGTCGTCCAGCGGGACCGCCTGGCCGGAGCCGGCGCCGAAGGGCGACAGGTCGTAGTCGTCGTAGCCGACGGCCGAGTACATCGCGGCCTTGGCCTCCTCGGTCGGCTCGACCCGGATGTTGCGGTAGCGGGGCAGACCCGTACCGGCCGGGATGAGCTTACCGAGGATGACGTTCTCCTTGAGGCCCAGCAGCGGGTCCGACTTGGCGTGGATCGCCGCGTCGGTGAGGACCCGGGTCGTCTCCTGGAAGGAGGCGGCCGACAGCCAGGACTCGGTGGCCAGCGAGGCCTTGGTGATACCCATCAGCTGCGGACGGCCGGAGGCGGGGTGACCGCCCTCGGAGACCACACGACGGTTCTCGGTCTCGAAGCGGCCGCGCTCGACGAGCTCGCCCGGGAGCAGCTCGGCGTCGCCCGACTCGATGATCGTCACGCGGCGGAGCATCTGCCGGATGATGATCTCGATGTGCTTGTCGTGGATCGACACACCCTGCGAGTTGTAGACCTTCTGGACCTCGGCGACCAGGTGGATCTGGACGGCACGCTGGCCCATGATCCGCAGCACGTCGTGCGGGTTGGTGGCACCCATGGTCAGCTTCTGGCCGACCTCGACCGCCTCGCCCTCGCTGACGAGCAGCTTCACACGCTTCGAGACCGGGTAGGCGATCTCGTCGGTGCCGTCGTCCGGCGTGACGACCAGCTTGCGGGTCTTCTCGGTGTCCTCGATGCGGACCCGGCCCTGGGCCTCCGAGATCGGGGCCACACCCTTGGGGGTACGGGCCTCGAAGAGCTCGACGACACGGGGCAGACCCTGCGTGATGTCGTCACCGGCCACACCACCGGTGTGGAAGGTACGCATGGTCAGCTGGGTACCGGGCTCACCGATGGACTGGGCGGCGATGATGCCGACCGCCTCACCGATGTCGACCAGCTTGCCGGTGGCCAGCGAGCGGCCGTAGCAGAAGGCACAGGTGCCGACGGCCGACTCACAGGTCAGGATCGAGCGGGTCTTGACCTCGCTGATGCCGTGGCGGATCAGCTCGTCGATCAGCACGTCACCGAGGTCGGTGTTCGCGGTGGCCAGCAGCTTGCCGTCCACCGTGATGTCCTCGGCGAGCATGCGGGCGTAGACGCTGGTCTCGACGTCGTCCGTCTTGCGCAGGACGCCGTTCTCGACCGTGCCGATCGCCAGCTTGAGGCCGCGCTCGGTGCCGCAGTCCTCCTCGCGGATGATGACGTCCTGGGAGACGTCGACCAGACGACGGGTGAGGTAGCCGGAGTCGGCGGTACGGAGGGCGGTGTCCGCGAGACCCTTACGGGCACCGTGGGTGGAGATGAAGTACTCCAGCACGGAGAGGCCCTCACGGAACGACGCCTTGATGGGTCGCGCGATGGTCTCGTTCTTCGCGTTGGACACCAGACCACGCATACCGGCGATCTGACGCATCTGCATCATGTTTCCACGAGCACCCGAGTCGACCATCATGAAGATGGGGTTCGTCTTCGGGAAGTTCTCGTTCATGGCCTCGGCGACCTCGTTGGTCGCCCGGGTCCAGATGCCGATGAGCTCCTGCTTGCGCTCGTCGTTGGTGATCAGACCGCGCTCGTACTGCTTCTGGATCTTCTCCGCCTGGGCCTCGTAGCCCTCGAGGATCTGGCCCTTGTTCGGCGGGACCACGACGTCGGAGATCGAGACGGTGACACCCGAACGGGTCGACCAGTGGAAGCCGGCCGCCTTCAGGTTGTCCAGGGTCGCCGCGACGGTGACCTTGGGGTAGCGCTCGGCCAGGTCGTTGACGATCGCGGAGAGCTGCTTCTTGCCCACCTCGTAGTCGACGAACGGGTAGTCCTCGGGCAGCAGCTCGTTGAAGAGCGCGCGGCCCAGGGTGGTCTTCAGGCGGAAGGACTCGCCCTCGAACCAGGACGACTGACCGTCCTCGTCCAGCGGCGGGGTCCAGCCGCGCGGCGGCACGGTGCCGATCGGCAGGCGCAGCTCGATCGGGGCCTGGACACCCAGCTCGCGGGCGTCGAAGGCCATGATCGCCTCGGCGGTCGACGAGAAGGTGCGGCCGGCGCCCTTCACGTTCTCGCGGTCCGAGGTCAGGAAGAACAGACCGAGCACCATGTCCTGGGTCGGCATGGTGACGGGGCGACCGTCGGCCGGCTTCAGGATGTTGTTCGAGGACAGCATCAGGATGCGGGCCTCGGCCTGCGCCTCCGCGGAGAGCGGCAGGTGGACGGCCATCTGGTCACCGTCGAAGTCCGCGTTGAACGCGGTGCAGACGAGCGGGTGGATCTGGATGGCCTTGCCCTCGACCAGCTGCGGCTCGAAGGCCTGGATGCCGAGGCGGTGCAGGGTGGGCGCACGGTTCAGCAGGACCGGGTGCTCGGCGATGACCTCTTCGAGGACGTCCCACACGACCGGGCGGGCGCGCTCGACCATGCGCTTGGCCGACTTGATGTTCTGCGCGTGGTTCAGGTCGACCAGGCGCTTCATCACGAACGGCTTGAAGAGCTCCAGCGCCATGGCCTTGGGCAGACCGCACTGGTGCAGCTTGAGCTGCGGGCCGACGACGATGACCGAACGGGCCGAGTAGTCGACTCGCTTGCCGAGCAGGTTCTGGCGGAAACGACCCTGCTTGCCCTTCAGCATGTCGCTGAGGGACTTCAGCGGGCGGTTGCCCGGACCGGTGACCGGACGGCCGCGGCGGCCGTTGTCGAACAGCGCGTCGACGGCCTCCTGGAGCATGCGCTTCTCGTTGTTCACGATGATCTCGGGCGCGCCGAGGTCGAGAAGCCGCTTCAGGCGGTTGTTGCGGTTGATGACACGGCGGTACAGGTCGTTCAGGTCGGAGGTCGCGAAGCGGCCACCGTCCAGCTGCACCATCGGACGCAGGTCCGGCGGGATGACCGGGACGCAGTCCAGCACCATGCCGTTGGGCTTGTTGGTGGTCTGCAGGAACGCGGAGACGACCTTGAGGCGCTTGAGCGCACGGGTCTTCTTCTGGCCCTTGCCGGTGCGGATGATCTCGCGCAGGCGCTCGGACTCCTCCGCCAGGTCGAAGGTCTCGAGGCGGTCCTTGAGGGCCGCCGCGCCCATCGAGCCGGAGAAGTAGGTGCCGAAGCGGTCGCGCAGCTCGCGGTAGAGCAGCTCGTCGCCCTCGAGGTCCTGGACCTTGAGGTTCTTGAAGCGGGCCCACACCTCGTCGAGGCGGTCGAGCTCGCGCTGCGCGCGGTCGCGCAGCTGCTTCATCTCGCGCTCGGCGCCCTCGCGCACCTTGCGGCGGACATCGGCCTTGGCGCCCTCGGCCTCCAGCTCGGCGAGGTCGGTCTCGGCCTTCTTGGCGCGCGTCTCGAGGTCGGAGTCGCGACGGTTCTCGATCTGCTGACGCTCGACCGAGACGTGCGCCTCCAGGGACGGCAGGTCGCGCTGACGGCGCTCGTCGTCCACCCAGGTGATCATGTAGGCGGCGAAGTAGATGACCTTCTCGAGGTCCTTCGGCGCCAGGTCCAGCAGGTAGCCGAGGCGGGACGGCACACCCTTGAAGTACCAGATGTGGGTGACCGGGGCGGCCAGCTCGATGTGGCCCATCCGCTCACGGCGCACCTTGGCGCGGGTCACCTCGACGCCGCAGCGCTCACAGATGATGCCCTTGAAGCGGACGCGCTTGTACTTGCCGCAGTAGCACTCCCAGTCCCGGGTCGGACCGAAGATCTTCTCGCAGAAGAGTCCGTCCTTTTCGGGCTTCAGGGTGCGGTAGTTGATGGTCTCCGGCTTCTTGACCTCGCCGTGCGACCACTGGCGGATGTCGTCGGCGGTGGCCAGGCCGATGCGGAGCTCGTCGAAGAAGTTGACGTCAAGCACTGGTCGTCAAGCCCTCTTTCGTAAGTCGAGAGTCGTTCATGTGGTCTGAGGGGGGCCTGGGGGCGGGCCGGCCGCTCGGTGAGCGGCCGGCCCGGCCTCCGTCAGACCTCTTCGACGCTGCTCGGCTCGCGCCGGGACAGGTCGATGCCGAGCTCCTCGGCGGCGCGGAACACGTCCTCGTCGGAGTCCCGCATCTCGATGGACTGGCCGTCCGAGGACAGCACCTCCACGTTGAGGCAGAGCGACTGCATTTCCTTGATGAGCACCTTGAAGGACTCGGGAATGCCGGGCTCGGGGATGTTCTCGCCCTTGACGATGGCCTCGTAGACCTTCACACGGCCGAGAACGTCGTCGGACTTGATGGTGAGGAGCTCCTGCAGCGCGTAGGCCGCGCCGTACGCCTCGAGGGCCCACACCTCCATCTCACCGAAGCGCTGACCACCGAACTGCGCCTTACCACCGAGCGGCTGCTGGGTGATCATGGAGTACGGGCCGGTCGAACGGGCGTGCAGCTTGTCGTCGACCAGGTGGTGCAGCTTGAGGATGTACATGTAGCCGACCGAGACCGGCATCGGGAACGGCTCGCCGGAGCGGCCGTCGAACAGCCGGGCCTTGCCGGTGGAGTTCACCAGGCGCTCACCGTCACGGGTGAGGGTGGTGTGGTCCAGCAGGCCGGTGATCTCGTCCTCGCGGGCGCCGTCGAAGACCGGGGTGGCGAGGTTGGTGCCACCGTCGACCTGGTCGGCGCCGATCGCCTGGAGGCGCTGGGCCCACTCGTCGGCGAGGCCGGAGACGTCCCAGCCCTGCTTGGCGAGCCACCCGAGGTGGATCTCCAGGACCTGTCCCGGGTTCATTCGGGACGGGACACCCAGCGGGTTGAGGATGATGTCGACCGGGGTGCCGTCCTCCAGGAACGGCATGTCCTCGACCGGCAGGATCTTCGAGATGACGCCCTTGTTGCCGTGACGGCCGGCGAGCTTGTCACCGTTGGTGATCTTGCGCTTCTGGGCCACGTAGACGCGGACCAGCTGGTTGACGCCCGGGGGCAGCTCGTCGCCCTCTTCGCGGTCGAAGACGCGGACGCCGATGACCTTGCCGGACTCACCGTGCGGCACCTTCAGCGAGGTGTCGCGGACCTCACGGGCCTTCTCGCCGAAGATCGCGCGGAGCAGGCGCTCCTCCGGGGTCAGCTCGGTCTCGCCCTTGGGCGTGACCTTGCCGACCAGGATGTCGCCGGTGACGACGTCGGCGCCGATGCGGATGATGCCGCGCTCGTCGAGGTCGGCGAGGACCTCCTCGGAGACGTTCGGGATGTCCCGGGTGATCTCCTCGGGGCCCAGCTTGGTGTCACGGGCGTCGACCTCGTGCTCCTCGATGTGGATCGAGGAGAGGACGTCGTCCTGCACGAGGCGCTGCGACAGGATGATCGCGTCCTCGTAGTTGTGACCCTCCCAGGACATGAACGCCACCAGCAGGTTCTTGCCGAGGGCCATCTCGCCCTCGTCGGTGCAAGGACCGTCGGCGAGCACCTGGCCGGACTCGACCCGGGCGCCCTCGTCCACGAGCACCTTCTGGTTGAAGGCGGTGCCCTGGTTGGAGCGGGTGAACTTGGCGGCGCGGTACGTGGTGTACGTGCCGTCGTCGTTGGCCACGGTGACGTAGTCGGCCGAGACCTCCTGGACGACACCGGCCTTCTCGGCGGTGATGACGTCCGCGGCGTCGACGGCGCAGCGGTACTCCATGCCGGTACCGACCAGCGGAGCCTCGCTCTTCAGCAGCGGCACCGCCTGGCGCATCATGTTCGAGCCCATGAGCGCGCGGTTGGCGTCGTCGTGCTCGAGGAACGGGATCATGGCGGTCGCGACCGACACCATCTGGCGCGGCGAGACGTCCATGTAGTCGATCTCGGTGCCGGGGATGTAGTCGATCTCGCCGCCGCGGCGGCGGACCAGGACACGCGGCTCCGCGAAGGTCAGCTCCGCCGTCAGCGGGGCGTTGGCCTGCGCGATGACGAAGCGGTCCTCCTCGTCGGCGGTCAGGTAGTCGACCTGCTCGGTGACGACACCCTCGATGACCTTGCGGTACGGGGTCTCGATGAAGCCGAACGCGTTGACCCGGCCGTAGGAGGCGAGCGAGCCGATCAGACCGATGTTCGGGCCTTCGGGGGTCTCGATCGGACACATGCGGCCGTAGTGCGAGGGGTGCACGTCACGGACCTCGAAGCCGGCCCGCTCACGGGACAGACCACCGGGGCCGAGCGCGGACAGACGGCGCTTGTGGGTCAGGCCCGACAGCGGGTTCGTCTGGTCCATGAACTGCGACAGCTGGCTGGTGCCGAAGAACTCCTTGATGGAGGCGACGACCGGCCGGATGTTGATCAGGGTCTGCGGCGTGATCGCCTCGACGTCCTGGGTGGTCATGCGCTCGCGCACGACGCGCTCCATGCGGGCGAGACCCGTACGGACCTGGTTCTGGATGAGCTCGCCCACGTTGCGCAGGCGGCGGTTGCCGAAGTGGTCGATGTCGTCGACCTCGACCACGATGTCGCGGCCGGTCTCGTCACGCCAGTCGACCTCGCCGGCGTGCAGCTTGACCAGGTACTTGATCGCGTTGATGATGTCGGGCTCGGTGAGCACACCGGAGTCCAGCGACTCGGCGTTGCCGAGCTTGCGGTTCACCTTGTAGCGGCCGACCTTGGCGAGGTCGTAGCGCTTCGGGTTGAAGTACAGGTTCTCCAGCAGCGTCTGCGCGGCCTCGCGCGTCGGCGGCTCCCCGGGACGCAGCTTGCGGTAGATGTCGAGCAGCGCGTCGTCCTGGCCCTGGGTGTGGTCCTTCTCCAGGGTGGCGCGCATCGACTCGTACTCGCCGAACTCCTCGAGAATCATCTCGTTGGTCCAGCCGAGGGCCTTGAGCAGCACGGTGACCGACTGCTTGCGCTTGCGGTCGATGCGGACGCCGACCATGTCGCGCTTGTCGATCTCCATCTCGAGCCAGGCACCGCGCGAGGGGATGACCTTGCAGGAGTAGATGTCCTTGTCGGACACCTTGTCCAGGGTGGAGTCGAAGTACACGCCCGGCGAGCGGACGAGCTGCGACACGACGACACGCTCGGTGCCGTTGATCACGAACGTGCCCTTGTGGGTCATGAGCGGGAAATCGCCCATGAAGACCGTCTGAGACTTGATCTCACCGGTCTCGTTGTTGGTGAACTCGGCCGTGACGAAGAGCGGGGCCGCGTACGTGAAGTCGCGGTCCTTGCACTCGTCAATGGAGTTCTTCGGCGGCTCGAAACGGTGGTCGCGGAAGGTCAGCGACATCGACCCGCTGAAGTCCTCGATCGGGGAGATCTCCTCGAAGATCTCCTCCAGACCGGACTTCGTGGGGACGTCCTGACCGTTGTCCAGCGCCCGCTCGACCCGGGTCTTCCAGGCCGCGTTGCCGAGCAGCCAGTCAAAGCTCTCGGTCTGCAGGGCCAGGAGGTTAGGGACCTCGAGGGGCTCCTTGATCTTCGCGAACGAGACGCGGAGCGGGGCGGTGGATGCGGCGGAATTGTTCGAGGCGTTGCGCGGCGCGGCCAAGAGGGGGGTCCTTCCGAGGGCTCGGAGCTCACTACGCGCGTACCGGCCGGGCCTTCACGGGCTCGGTCCCACCTCCGCGCCACCGGCCTCCGCCGAGGTCGAAACCTCAGGTCAGAGCCGCTTTGCGGAGGCGGTGCCAGACCCCTTCAGGGCAACGCAAACTCCGGGCGACGAGTCACGGAGCAGCTAACAGGCAGCGCAAAGGGACAGTGTAGCCAAAGGCGACACTGCTGTCCAGCTCTGATTCGGAGACCGAATCGGAGACTCCTCCCGGTAGCCGTCGGGCGCGAACGCCCTCCGGGTACTGCAGCGGCCCGGACTCGTCCGGGCCCACGACTCACGTGGAGTCACTTCCCTCCGGAGCCGCCGGTTATGCATCCGGCGGTCGACCAACCGGGGCGGACTCGCGCCTCGAGAATCGCGCGCGCCCGCCGGGTTCGTCAAGGGCCCGCCTCCGGTGCGGGCCTCGTCCCGTTCATCGCTCCGGGCCACCCCGGCGTTACAGAAGCCGTGGTCGGGGCCGTAGCCGATGACAGCGATCACCATACCCGTCCGCACCGACAGTGCCGAGTGCTCGATCGGCCACGCCGGTGTGTCCGGCCGCGGACCCGCCGGGGACGGGGCGGATGCGGGGCGGGCGCAGGCCGGGGGCGGACCGGGGAACGGCCGGGGGCAGGCCGGGGGCGGCCGGGAAGCGGCCACCGGCCGGGCGGGGCCGGAAACGCAAAAAGCCGGGCCGACCACCCGCAAGGGTGATCGGCCCGGCCCACTGCCCCCTCAGAGGGGGCGGCGAGTCACTTGACGGTGACCTTGGCGCCGGCGCCCTCGAGAGCGGCCTTGGCCTTCTCGGCAACGTCCTTGGCAACCTTCTCCAGAACCTTGGCACCAGCGGTGTCAACGAGGTCCTTGGCCTCCTTCAGGCCGAGGGAGGTCAGGGTGCGCACCTCCTTGATGACCTGGATCTTCTTGTCGCCCGGGCCATCGAGGATGACGTCGAACTCGTCCTGCTCCTCGACGGCCTCGGCCACGGCGCCCGGGCCGGCGATGCCGGCAACGGCGACCGGAGCGGCAGCGGTGACGTCGAACTTCTCCTCGAAGGCCTTCACGAACGCGGCCAGCTCGATGAGGGTGAGCTCCTCGAACTGCGCGAGCAGCTCGTCCTGGGACAGCTTCGCCATGATTGGCGTCCTTCCACTAAATCGGCAGGTGGTGCCGGATGTACGGGTTGGCGGGCGTACGGGCCCGCAGCGAGGCAGGGCCTCGGCCGATCACTCGGCCGCGGTCTCCTCGGCGGCGGGAGCCGGCGTACCGGCACCGCCCTGCTCGACCTTTTCCCGAAGCGCCTCGACCGTGCGGACGAGCTTCGAGGGCAGGGCCTGGAAGAGCGCGGCAGCCTGCGACTGCTTGCCCTTCATGGCACCCGCCAGCTTGGCGAGCAGCACCTCGCGGGACTCGAGGTCCGCGAGCTTCTTGATCTCGTCGGCGGACAGCGCCTTACCGTCAAGGACACCGCCCTTGATGACGAGAGCAGGGTTCTCCTTGGCGAAGTCACGCAGAGCCTTCGCCGACTCCACCGGGTCACCGGTGACGAAGGCGACAGCCGTCGGACCGGCGAACAGGTCGTCGAGCTCCGTGATCCCGACCTCATTGGCCGCGATCTTGGTCAGCGTGTTCTTCACCACGGCGTACTGGGCGTTCTCGCCCAGCGAGCGACGCAGGGTCTTGACCTGCTTCACCGTCAGACCGCGGTACTCGGTCAGCACCGCAGCGTTCGAGCCACGGAAAAGCTCCGTGATCTCGGCGACGGCAGCAGCCTTGTCGGGCCTAGCCATAGGCTTACGCCTCCTTCCGTGATGTCGAAATCAGGCCGACCGCGAGAGTCGACCATTCGCGCCTCGGACCGCCGGACGGAGGAGAACCTCTGCGGAAAAGCAGATGAGCCCCGGTGCGCAGGCGCACGGGGCTCGTGGCGAACTCGACGGGTCCGCATGCGAGGCACGCGACCCGGAGGTCGAAGCTCCAAACAATCCTGCGCGGGCTGCCCGCGCACGAGGCGCGGATCCTTCGGTCACGCACTCCCTGACGGGGGCGGCGCGACAACCAGCGGTCTTTGGCTTCCGACACAGTAGCCGGATGCCGCCGTCCGGGGCAAATCGCCCCTGGTCGCGACCGCCCGGCCGGCTCAGCGGGCCGTCGGCGGGGTGCTGCGGGTGCCGGTGTCCACGGTGTCCGACTCGGCCGGGGCCTGCGCCGAGAGCGGGCCGCCGGGCTCGGTGTAGAGCACCGAGTCGTCGAGCCGGCCGCTGTCGCCCGCCCCGGTCCGCTGCAGCCGGACCAGCTGGTCCTTGTCGTTCAGCCAGAGGTCCAGGACGAGCGAGGCCGAGCCGCCGGGCGCCAGCGCGGTCCGCAGGCCCTCCCGGCGGACCTGGCTCAGCTGGGTCTGCGCCGCCGCGTAACGGGCCGCGTCGGTACTCACCCGGTAGTGCTCCACCGCGGAGTCCTCGAACTTCTCCTCGCCGACGTACTGGGCGGTGGTCCCCTCGGCGGTCGCGGCGGCCAGCGCCACCACCGGGTTGAGCAGGTCGATCAGCCCGGCGTACGGGATCTCCCGGTGCCCGTCCGGGCCCGGCGCCCCGGCGAACCGCTCCCAGTGCCGCCCGCCCAGCCGGGCCGCGGTGGCCGCGTCACCGCCCTCGTAGGCGACGGTGTCCACGACGATCAGCTGCTCGGCCGCCGCCGGGGTGGAACGTTTGACCTGGAGCGCGGTCTTCGGCTGCCAGAACAGCGGGCCGGAGCCGGCGTCCGAGCCCAGCCGGTAGCTCACCTTGGCCCGGCGCGCGGTCTGCATGGCCAGCTGGGCCGAGAGCAGCACGCCGTGCGGGGAGCGGTCGGTCGGCTTGGCCGGCCAGGTCGGTGAGGCGCTGCTGGGTGTCGGCGTCGGGGCGCCGGACGCGCTCGACGAGCCGCCCGGGGCCGGGCCGTCCGCCCCGCCGCACCCGCTCAGGCCGCCCGCCAGCACCGCGACGGCGACCACCGCCGCCAGCCGCTGCCGCACCGCCATCCAGGCCTCCCCGTCGGATCCGTCCTCGGCGGACGGCCACCCAGGCCGGCCCGTCCGCTCCCGCCCACCTTGCCACCCGGTCCCGCGCGGCTCCCTGGCACCCCCCGCCACTCGGCCGCACCGACCGTCCCGGACCGGCCGGTTCAGCCCGCGGAGGCCGGCGGCGCGGTGGGCGCGTCGGTGGCGCCCTCGGCCGGCTCGGCCCCCTCGGCGATGTCGGTGGTGGTCACCACGGCGCCGGAGGCGCCCCTGACCGTGGACCGCACCCGCAGCAGCCGGTCCCCCGGCGCCACCCAGAAGTCGTACTCGACGGCGGCGACCCCGCGCCGCTCGTAGTAGTCGAGCCTCTCGTTCAGCCTGGCCGGGCTCAGCCCCTCCTCGGCGCCGAAGTAGTCCGCCACCGGTGCGGCGCCCCGGTAGTGCGCGACCGTCCCGCCGTTCAGCTCCTCGCCGCCCAGCGGGGTGAGCTTGCCGGCCAGCGCCATCAGGCGGGCCGACCCGCCCGGGTTGGCCAGCAGACCCGTGATCCAGCCGCCGGACCAGCCGGTCGGTCCGCCGGGGACGGCACGCGGGTCCAGCGACTCCGCCCGGTCCCGGTCCGCGGAGCGCGGCGCCGCACCGGCGTAGCCGAGGTCCAGGGCACCGTCCCGGCCCCGCAGCAGCCCGGTGCCCAGCTCGTCGGTGACGGTCAGCTCGGCCGAGTCGTGGGCGCCCCAGGACACCGTGCCGCTCGCGCTCCGCCGCCCCGCCGGTCCCTCCTCGACCGCCTGGATCCGTGCCCCGCCCGCGTCGTCCAGCCGCTGCGAGGCGGACAGCAGCACCTGCCGGGGCGGCCGGACGGTGGGCCGGTCGCTGATCGGGGTGCGGTCGCCGGAGACGGCCAGCACACTGCACGCGGTGAGGCCGGCGGCGAGCAGCAGCAGGGCCGCCCCCTTGGCGGCGGGGCGAACGGCGGGCACGGCACACTCCGGCGGTCGGACGGCGGCGGGCTCCCTCGGCCGGGAACGCGCGGGCGGACCGGCCGAGCGTACGACGGACCGTGTGCCCGTTCCCCCGGCAGGGGGTATCGATCGGGAAACGACGGCGGGCCCGCACCCCCGGCGAAGGGGGTACGGGCCCGCCGTACGAAGGTCGGCTGCGATCAGACCGCGGCCGGGTCCTCCTCGACGAGGAGGTTGCGGGTGCGGTTCGGGTCCACCAGGATGCCGGGGCCGATGGTGGTCGAGAACGCGGTCTTCTTGATGTAGCGGCCCTTGGCGGCGGACGGCTTGGCGCGGAGCACCTCGTCCAGCGCGGCGGCGTAGTTCTCGACCAGCTGCTCGTCGGTGAAGGAGGTCTTCCCGATGATGAAGTGCAGGTTCGAGTGCTTGTCGACGCGGAACTCGATCTTGCCGCCCTTGATGTCGTTGACAGCCTTGGCGACATCCGGGGTGACGGTGCCGGTCTTCGGGTTCGGCATCAGACCACGGGGACCGAGCACGCGGCCGAGGCGGCCGACCTTGCCCATGAGGTCCGGGGTGGCGACGACGGCGTCGAAGTCCAGCTTGCCCTTCGCGACCTCGTCGATGAGCTCGTCGGCACCGACGATGTCGGCGCCCGCAGCACGCGCGGCCTCGGCACGCTCGCCGGTCGCGAAGACCAGGACCCGAGCGGTCTTACCGGTGCCGTGCGGGAGGATCACGGTGCTGCGGACCATCTGGTCGGCCTTGCGCGGGTCGACACCCAGACGCATGGCGACCTCGACGGTGCCGTCGAACTTGCTGGTGCTGGTCGCCTTGGCGAGGCGGACGGCCTCGAGGGGGGCGTAAAGGCGCTCGCGGTCGACCTGGGCGTCCGCGGCCTTCAGGGCCTTGCTGCGCTTCATAGCTGCTCCTGAATGGTGAATGGAGTTGTGGTGTCACGGGCCTGCGCGGGCCCTACCACAGGGACGGCTGAATCAACTTTTCCCTGACGGGAAGGGAGGTTCTCAGCCCTCGACCGTGATGCCCATCGACCGGGCGGTGCCGGCGATGATCTTGGACGCGGCGTCCAGGTCGTTGGCGTTCAGGTCGGGCATCTTGGTCGTGGCGATCTCGCGGACCTGGGCGGCGGTGAGCTTCGCGACCTTGGTCTTGTGCGGCTCGCTCGAGCCCTTCTCGATGCCGGCGGCCTTCAGGATGAGGCGCGCGGCCGGCGGCGTCTTCGTGATGAAGGTGAAGGAACGGTCCTCGTAGACCGTGATCTCCACCGGCACGATCATGCCGCGCTGCGACTCGGTCGCGGCGTTGTAGGCCTTGCAGAACTCCATGATGTTGACGCCGTGCTGACCCAGCGCGGGGCCGACCGGCGGGGCCGGGTTCGCCGCGCCGGCGTTGATCTGGAGCTTGATAAGCCCCGTGACCTTCTTCTTCTTGGGAGGCATGTCTCTCCGGGTCCTTCCGAGAGGTGATTGCTGGTGCGTGCGGACACGGGGCGACACCCGGTCGCCAGCACACACATCGGACCAGGCTAACGCCTCGGCGTCGCTGGACCAAAACGGATTCGGGGCGGGCCCGCGGGCCCGCCCCGAATCCGAAGACGATGGGACTAGTTCTTCTGGATCTGGTCGAAGGAGAGCTCGACCGGGGTCTCCCGGCCGAAGATCTCGACCAGGCCCTTGACCTTCTTCGAGTCGGGGTTGATCTCGTTGATGGTCGCCTGCAGGGTGGCGAACGGACCGTCGGTGACGGTGACCGAGTCGCCGACCTCGAAGTCGAGGACCTGGATCTCGCTGGGCTTGACCGGCGAGGGCTTGCCGGCCTCCTTGGCCGCCTGGCGCTCGACGTCGGGGGCGAGCATCTTGACGACCTCGTCCAGGGTCAGCGGGTACGGGTCGTAGGCGTTGCCGACGAAGCCGGTGACACCGGGGGTGTTGCGCACGACGCCCCAGGACTCCGGGGTGAGGTCCATGCGCACCAGGACGTAGCCGGGGAGCTTGTTCTGGCGGATGGTCTTGCGGTCGCCGTTCTTGATCTGGACGACCTCCTCCTGCGGCACCTCGGCCTGGAAGATGTACTCCTCGACGTTGAGGGAGACCGCGCGCTGCTCCAGGTTCTGCTTCACCCGGTTCTCGTAACCGGCGTAGGTGTGGATCACGTACCACTCGCCGGGCATGAACCGGAGGTCCTCGCGGAACTTGGCGACCGGGTCGACCTCGACGGCCTCCTCCTCGGTCTCCTCGGCGGCGGCCTCGTCCTCGTCGCCCTCGGTGTCCTCGTCGGCGGCGTCCTCGACGAGCTCCTCCTCGGTCTCCACGTGCAGCGCGACGTCCTCGGCCGGCTCGCCGGCCTCGGCCTCGTCGAACGCCTCGACCTCGTCCTCGTCGGTGTCGACCGCGTCCACGATCTGCTGCTCGTCGGACTCGACGGCGTCAGCCAGCTCGGCCGCGTCCTCGGCGGCGACATCCGCCTCGAGGACGGTCTCGTCGGCGTCGTACAGGGGGGACTCAGACACGGTGGCTGCTTCTTTCCTGGAGATGGTGAAGGTGGCACGCTCCGCGACGGTCCGGCTCCGCTCCGCTCACGCGGTCGCCGGAAGTTCGCCTCGAAGACTTCAACAGTACCGAGTCAACGGTAGCGGCCCCGTACCTCCGACGCAGACAGCTCGACCCGGGCCGAGGACCGGCCCGGGTCGGGAGGTTGTACGCACAGGTGGAACGGCTTGGTCAGCCGAAGATCCAGAGGGCGGCCTTGGAGAAGCCGTAGTCGAGGCCGGACACGAAGGCCATCACGACCACGACGAACACGACCACGACCGTGGTGTAGCTCACCAGCTGGTTGCGGGTCGGCCAGACGACCTTGCGCAGCTCGGCGATGATCTGCCGGTAGAAGAGGGCGAGGCGCGCGAAGACGCCCTTCTTGCCCCGCTTGCCGGACTTCTTGTCGCCAGAGCGCTTGCGGCGCGAATCACCCTCCGCAGGGGTGGTCTCGGCAGCGCCGTCGGCCCCCTCGGGGTTGCCGCTCTCAGGCGTTGCGGTGGAGCCCGTGGTCTCCGTCACTCGTCCTCACCTGAATCCGGGTCCTGCCGAGCGTCGACTGCGTACCCGAAGAGGCACGAGCGGCCGGCTAGCGGTGCTGATCGGCGCCCTCTCCGCATCAAGCCCGCTCGCTCTGTGGAGCGAACGGGCTGAGTACGGATCAAGCAGCAGGGCAAGAGGGACTTGAACCCCCAACCGCCGGTTTTGGAGACCGGTGCTCTACCAATTGAGCTATTGCCCTACGGAACCTCGCGGCCCCAGTAGTGACGACCAACCTACCGTATCTTCCACCGGACTCCGCACTGTTTCGGTGCGGTGGTGGAGGCTCCGGTTCGTTCGGTGGCCGTCGATCAGTGAGTGTACGGGGTCGAAGGGCGTTTGGTCGAACCTCTTCTTTTTCGGGCCGTCACCGGGCCCCCACCCGGTCCCCACCCGGCCGCCATCCGGACGGTCCCGTACATATCGTGAAACCGCCATGCCCGGGCGGTGTGCGGTCTGCGACCATGCAGGCATGAGCGCTTCCACCCCGCAGCCCGACCGTTCCGTCCGCCCCGCCGACCGCCGCGTCTCCGCCCGGATCGGCGCGATCGCCGAGTCCGCCACCCTCGCCGTGGACGCCAAGGCCAAGGCCCTCAAGGCGGCCGGCCGGCCCGTCATCGGCTTCGGCGCCGGCGAGCCGGACTTCCCCACCCCGGACTACATCGTCGAGGCGGCCGTCGAGGCCTGCCGCGACCCGAGGAACCACCGCTACACCCCGGCCGGCGGCCTGCCGGAGCTCAAGGAGGCGATCGCGGCCAAGACGCTGCGCGACTCCGGCTACGCGGTGGACGCCTCCCAGGTGCTGGTGACCAACGGCGGCAAGCAGGCGATCTACGAGGCGTTCGCGGCGATCCTCGACCCGGGCGACGAGGTCATCGTCCCGGCGCCGTACTGGACCACCTACCCGGAGTCGATCCAGCTGGCCGGCGGTGTGCCGGTGGAGGTCGTGACCGACGAGACCACCGGCTACAAGGTCTCGGTCGAGCAGCTGGAGGCCGCCCGCACCGAGAACACCAAGGTGGTGCTCTTCGTCTCGCCGTCCAACCCGACCGGCGCGGTGTACACCCGGGCCGAGGCCGAGGCGATCGGCCGCTGGGCCGTGGAGCACGGGCTGTGGGTCCTCACCGACGAGATCTACGAGCACCTGGTGTACGGCGACGCGGAGTTCGTCTCGCTGCCGGCCCTGCTGCCGGAGCTCGCGGACAAGACCGTCGTGGTCAACGGTGTCGCCAAGACCTACGCGATGACCGGCTGGCGGGTGGGCTGGGTGATCGGTCCCAAGGACGTGATCAAGGCCGCGACCAACCTGCAGTCGCACGCCACCTCGAACGTCTCCAACGTGGCCCAGCGCGCCGCCCTGGCCGCCGTCGCCGGCGACCTCTCCGCCGTCCACGAGATGCGCACCGCCTTCGACCGGCGCCGCCGCACCATCGTCCGGATGCTCAACGAGATCGACGGCGTGGTCTGCCCCGAGCCCGAGGGCGCCTTCTACGTGTACCCGTCCGTCAAGGCCCTGCTGGGCAAGGAGATCCGCGGGCAGCGTCCGCAGACCTCCGCCGAGCTGGCCTCGCTGATCCTGGACGAGGTCGAGGTCGCGGTCGTTCCCGGCGAGGCCTTCGGCACCCCCGGCTACCTGCGGCTCTCCTACGCGCTGGGCGACGCCGACCTCGCCGAGGGTGTCGGCCGGATCCAGAAGCTGCTGGCCGAGGCCCGCTGAACCCTCCCCGCCCCGGGCCCGCTCGTGGTGCCCCGGACGCGTGACGTCAACGCCGATTGACCGGACCGCCCTCTTTTCACCCCTTCGGGGGCCGGGAAGAGGGCGGTTCCCGTAGGGGGCCCCGATACGGCAGGATTCGTGAATGGAACGCCTGCTGAACCCGCGAGACGTCAGGGACCTTCCGAAGGCCCACCTGCACCTGCACTTCACCGGCTCGATGCGCCCGGCCACCCTGCTGGAACTGGCCGACAAGCACGGGGTCCGGCTGCCGGAGGCGCTCAGCTCCGGCGGGACGCCCCGGCTGCGGGCCACCGACGAACGCGGCTGGTTCCGGTTCCAGCGCCTCTACGACACCGCCCGCTCGGTCCTCCGCGACGAGGAGGACATCCGCCGGCTGGTCCTGGAGACCGCCGAGGACGAGCGGCGGGACGGCTCCCGCTGGCTGGAGATCCAGGTCGACCCGACCTCCTACGCGCCCCGGCTGGGCGGGCTGATCCCGGCCCTGGAACTGATCCTGGACGCGGTGGAGCAGGCCGCCGCCGCCACCGGGGTCGGCATCAGGGTCCTGGTCGCGGCCAACCGGATGAAGTCCCCGATGGACGCCAGGACCCTGGCCCGGCTCGCCGTCCGTTACACCGACCGGGGCGTGGTCGGCTTCGGCCTGTCCAACGACGAGCGCCGCGGGCTGGCCCGCGACTTCGACCGGGCCTTCGACATCGCCCGCCGGGGCGGGCTGCTGGCCGCCCCGCACGGCGGCGAACTGGCCGGCCCGGAGTCCGTCCGGGACTGCCTGGACGACCTCGGCGCCGGCCGGATCGGCCACGGGGTGCGGGCCGCCGAGGACGAGCGGCTGATGCAGCGGCTGGCCGACCGCCAGGTGACCTGCGAGGTCTGCCCGTCCTCGAACGTCTCGCTGGGCGTCTACGAGCGCCCGGAGGACGTCCCGCTGCGACGGCTGTTCGACGCCGGGGTGCCGCTGGCGCTCGGCGCGGACGACCCGCTGCTGTTCGGTTCCCGGCTCGCCGACCAGTACGACCTGGCCCGGGACGTGCTGGGCTTCTCCGACCCCGAGCTGGCCGAGCTGGCCCGGCAGTCGGTGCGCGGCTCGGTCGCGCCGGACAGCGTGCGGAAGGAACTGCTGGCGGACATCGACGCCTGGCTGACGGCCTGAGGCCGGTGGTGGTGGCGGCTGCTGCTGCTGCGGTGGCGCCGGCGACTCAGAGGCTGACGCCGACCATCACCGGCTCGTTCACCAGCTCCACCCCGAAGGCCGCCCGCACCCCGTCCCGGATCTCCCGGGCGAGTGCGAGGAGGTCCTCGGTGGTGGCCGCGCCGCGGTTGGTGAGCGCCAGGGTGTGCTTGGTGGAGAGGGTCGCCGGGCCGCTCCCGTAGCCCTTGCCGAAGCCGGCCCGGTCGATCAGCCAGGCGGCCGAGGTCTTGGTGCGGCCGTCCGGCGCCGGATAGGCGGGTGCGGTCAGCTCCCGCTCGGCGGCCAGCGCCAGGAAGGCCGCGTACTGCTCGGGGCCCAGCACCGGGTTGGTGAAGAAGGAGCCCGCCGACCAGGTGTCGTGGTCCGCCGGGTCCAGCACCATGCCCTTGCCCGCCCGCAGCCCGAGCACGGCCTCGTGCGCCGCCCGCAGGCCGACCCGCTCGTCCTGGGCGACCCCGAAGTGCTTGGCGACCTCGGCGTAGCGCACCGGGGTGGAGAGCCCGGCGGCGTCCTCCAGCCCGAAGCGGACCCGCAGCACCACGTAGCGCTCGGGGTCCGCCTTGAAGCGGCTGTGCCGGTAGGAGAAGGCGCACTCGGCGTTGGGGAGGGTGACCACCTCGTCGGCCCGGCGGTCGTAGGCGACCACCTCGGTGATCGTCTGCGCGACCTCCTGGCCGTAGGCGCCGACGTTCTGCACCGGGGTGGCGCCGGCCGAGCCGGGGATGCCGGCGAGGAACTCGATCCCGGCCAGTCCTGCCCCGACCGCGCGGGCCACCGCGTCGGCCCAGACCTCGCCGGCCGCCAGCTCCAGGACGGTGCCGTCCAGCGCGAAGCCGGTGGTGGCGATCCGCAGCACCGTGCCGGGGAAACCGGCGTCGCCGATCACCAGGTTGGAGCCGCCGCCGAGCACCAGCAGCGGCTGCCCCGCCGCGTCCGCGGCGCGCACGGCGGCGATCACCTCGTCGTCGGTGTGCGCGGTCACCAGGCGGCGGGCCGGGCCACCGAGCCGCAGGGTGGTCAGCGGGGCGAGGGGGGCGTCGAGTTCTTCCAGCACGCCCCCAGGGTACGGGGAGCCCGCGCCCGCCCGGCCCCGCACGGGGCGGGGGCGGGGCGGGGGCGGGCACGCCCGGGGTGCACGCCCGGCCGGGCTCAGCCGAGCCGGACGACCGCCTTGGCCATGCCGAGCACCTTCTGGCCCTGGTAGGTCGCCAGCAGGTCGACCTGGACCTTGCCGTCGTCGAGCAGCTTGGCCACCTTGCCGCTGACCTCGACCACCGAGCCGGTGCCGTCGTCGGGCACCGGCACCGGGCGGACGAAGCGGACGCCGTACTCGACCACCGCGGCCGGGTCGCCGACCCAGTCGGTCACCACCCGGACCGCCTCGGCCATGGTGAACATGCCGTGCGCGATGACGTCCGGCAGGCCGACCTCCAGCGCGACCCTCTCGTTCCAGTGGATCGGGTTGAAGTCGCCGGAGGCGCCCGCGTACTGCACCAGCGCGGCCCGGGTCACCGGGAAGGACTGCGCCGGCAGCGCGGTGCCGACCTCGACCTCGTCGTATCCGATCGCCATCGGGCTCACTCCCCCGCCTTCTCGTCGGCGGCCCGGGCCACCAGGGTCATGACCGACGTCACCACGTGCTCGCCGGACTCGTCCGCGACCTCGCCGCGCACGGTGAGCACGTCGTTGCCGGCCAGCGACTTGATGTTGTCGACGGTGACCGAGACGGTCAGCCGGTCACCGGCCCGCACCGGGCGGGTGTAGCTGAACTTCTGGTCGCCGTGCACGACCCGGCTGTAGTCGAGACCCAGCTCCGGGTCCTGGACCACCTGGCCGGAGGCCCGCATGGTGAGCACGATCGGGAAGGTCGGCGGCGCGATCACGTCCGGGTGGCCGAGTGCCTTGGCGGCCTCCGGGTCGCGGTACACCGGATTGGCGTCACCCACGGCGACGGCGAACTCGCGGATCTTCTCCCGGCCGACCTCGTAGGGCTCGGTGGGCGGATAGGTCCGCCCGATGAAGGAAGGGTCGAGTGCCATCGGCAGCTCCTAGGAAACGCGGCGGACAGACGGTCGGAACACGTTGGAACACGTTGGAACGCAAAAGACTCCGGGCCGCACCCCCCGTGAGGGATGCGGCCCGGAGCCGTAGACCTGGTCACACAGGCCCGTTGCCCTGCAAGAGGGTCAGCGGGTCTCGCGGTGCGCGGTGTGCGAGTTGCAGCGGGGGCAGTGCTTCTTCATCTCAAGACGGTCCGGGTCGTTACGCCGGTTCTTCTTGGTGATGTAGTTCCGCTCCTTGCACTCCACGCAGGCCAGCGTGATCTTCGGGCGGACATCGGTGGCAGCCACGGGAGTGCCTTCCTTGGACAATGAATAAGAACACAGACAAGAGTAGCCGACCGGGAGTGTGATCCCCCGACCGACTACGCGGGGTAGCGGTGACCGGACTTGAACCGGTGACACAGCGATTATGAGCCGCTTGCTCTACCAACTGAGCTACACCGCCACAGTGATCCGGAGCACAGCCGAAGCCGACTCCTTCTCACCAGAGCCCCCATGCGGAATCGAACCGCAGACCTTCTCCTTACCATGGAGACGCTCTACCGACTGAGCTATAGGGGCGAACGAGGAAGAGATTACACGTTTCGCGCCCAGAGGTGAAATCCGTATCGCGCGGCGAAGTCCGCAGGTCGGCGAGGCGCACGGGCGAGCGATCGAAGGTCCGGCGTTCGACCGGCCCCCCGGAGCCACGCCCCGACCCGATACGACTATTGCCCGCCTCCCGGCGCCCCGGGCCCGCCCGCCGTAGGCTCGTCGCTCATTGACCCGAGCAGGAACCGGACGCCAGAAGGAGCCGGGCGATGGACAGCGCAGCCGCCGACGGACCGCACCCCGGACCCGGCCCTGCCGCCAACCCGCTCGGGCACGGGCCCGTCCTGCTGCTCACCGGAGCCAGGCTGGCGGACGGCCGGGTGGTGGACGTACGGATCAGCGGCGACCGGATCCAGGCCGTCGGCACCGCCGGCGGCCTCGGCCCCCTGCCCGCCGTGCCCGGCGGGCCCACCGTCACCACCGGGGCCAGGATCGACCTGCGCGGCTACCTGCTGCTGCCGGCCCCGGCCGAGCCGCACGCGCACTACGACGTCGCCTTCTCCGCCGCCCTGCCCACTCCGCCGCCGGAGACCCCCGCCGAGCTCACCCGGCGGGTCACCGAGGCCGCCCTGACCTCGCTCGGCTACGGCGCGACCGCCCAGCGCACCCACGTCCGGATCGGCGACGTGCACGGACTGCGCCGGCTGGAGGCGGTGCTCACCTCCCAGCAGGCGCTGCGCGGCCTCGCCGACCTCCAGGCCGTGGCGATGCCCCGGCTGCTCACCGGAAGGGCCGGGGCGGACGGCCGGGCCCAGCTGCGGGAGGCGCTCAAGCTGGGCGCCACCGCCGCCGGCGGCTGCCCCGAGCTGGACCCGGACCCGGCCGGCTACGTCCAACTGCTGCTGGAGGCCGCCCGGGAGGCGGACTGCCCGGTGGACCTGCACACCACGGCCGCCGATCCGGCGCAGCTGGCCCGGCTGGCCGGAGCGCTCGCCCCGTTGCGGCCCCGGGTGGTGGTCGGTCCCTGCGGGTCGCTCGTGCCGGGCGCCGCGACGGTGCTGGCCAACAGCGGGGTCAGGGTGGTCTGCCTGCCGCAGAACGGCGCCTGTTCGGGGCTGGAGGGCCTGGCGGGCGGGCCGCGGCCCGCGCCGCTGCGGGACCTGCTGAAGGCCCGGGTGCCGCTGGCGGCCGGCAGCGGTTCGCTGCGCGACGGCGCCAACCCGGTCGGGCGGGCGGACCCGCTGGAAGCTGCGTACCTGCTGGCGGCGGCCGGGGTGCTGGATCCCGACGCGGCGTACGACGCGGTCTCCAACCAGGCACGGCTGGCGCTGGGACTGCCGCCGGTGCGGGTGGACGCCGGGTTCCCGGCGGAGCTGCTGGCGGTGCGCGGGGACAGCCTGTCCGGGGCGCTGGCGGGCGGGCACAGCCGGCTGGTGGTGCACAGCGGCCGGGTCGTCAGCCGGACCAGCGCGGTGCGGGAGTTCGCCGACACGGTGGCCCTGGCGCTGCCCCGGCAGTCGGACGGCACGGACGGGTGATCGGGGCGCGCGATGCCGGCATCGCGCGCCCCTCCCCCACCCGGGTGGCCGCCGGAGCGGCGAAGCGGTCCCAGGCATCCCCCACGGAGCGGGACCGCTTCCTCGTCACCGACGCTATGCCCCCGGGCGGCCGGCCCGGCCGCTCCTGACGGGCCGTTGACGCCGGGGCGGCCGGTCCTGACGGACTGTTGACGCCGGGGCGGCCGGTCCTGACGGGCCGTTGACGCGCCCGGTGACGCGGGGCGCGGTCAGGGCTCGTAGCGGTAGCCGATCCCCGGCTCGGTGATCAGATGGCGCGGCCGGGCCGGGTCGCGCTCCAGCTTCCGCCGCAGGCCGGCCAGGTAGACCCGCAGGTAGTTGCCCCGCTCCTCGTGGGCCGGGCCCCAGACCTCGCGCAGGATCCGCCGGCCGGGCACCAGCCGGCCGGGGTGGGCCAGCAGCAGGGACAGGATCCGCCACTCGGTCGGGGTGAGCCGCACCGGGCCGTCCGGCCCGCTGACGGTGGTGGCGGCGAGGTCCACGGTGTGGTCGCCGATCACCGGCGCGGGCACCGCGGGGCCGAGGGCGACCGGCGGGCGGCGCAGCACGGCGCGCAGCCGGGCCAGCAGCTCGTCCATCAGGAACGGCTTGGTGAGGTAGTCGTCGGCGCCGGCGTCCAGCGCGCCGATCCGGTCGGCGGCGTCGGCCCGGCCGGAGAGCACGATGATCGGCACCGCACTGCGGCTGCGCAGAACGCGGATGACGTCCATGCCGTCGAGGTCGGGCAGGCCGAGGTCGAGCAGGACGGCATCGGGGGAGGTACCGGCGGCGCGGGCCAGGGCCTCGCCGCCGGTCGCGGCGGTGCGGACGGCGTACTGCCGGGCGCCGAGGTTGATCCGCAGGGTGCGCAGCAGCGCCGGCTCGTCGTCGACGACGAGGATCTCGCTCATTCGGGGGCCTCCCCGTACTGCTGGGCGGGCAGGGGACCGGCGGACACCGGATCCGCCGGTACGGGCACGGGACCGTCGGGCAGCGGCCGGGCCGGGGCGGCGGGCAGGGTGAGCAGCATGGTGGTGCCGCCGCCGGGGGTGTCCTCGACCTCCAGGCTGCCGCCCATGGCTTCGGCGAGGCCGCGGGAGAGGGCGAGGCCGAGGCCGACGCCGGTGGTGTTGTCGGTGTCACCGAGGCGCTGGAACGGCAGGAAGACCCGGTCCCGGTCCTCGGGGGCGATGCCGGGACCGCGGTCGATCACCCGCAGTTCGACCCGTCCGGCGTGCTGGCTGGCGGCGACCAGGACCGGCGCGCCGGGGGCGTTGTACCGCAGGGCGTTGGTGATGACGTTGGCGAGGACGCGTTCCAGCAGCGGCGGGTCGGCGAGCACCGGCGGCACGGTCTCCAGGTCCAGCGGCTGGACGGGCGCGTACGGATCGGCGAGCGAGTCCAGCGCGCGGGGCAGGATCTCGTCGAGGTGGGTCTCGGCGAGGTGGAGGGTGAGCGCGCCGGCCTGGAGGCGGCTCATGTCGAGCAGGTTGTCCACCAGACGGGTGAGTCGGACGAGGGACTCGTCGGCAGTGGCGAGGAGTTCGGCCCGGTCCTCGGCGGAGAACTCGACGTCGGGGCTGCGCAGCGAGCCGACCGAGGCGAGGGCCGCGGCGAGCGGGGTGCGCAGGTCGTGGCTGACGGCGGCGAGCAGGGCGGTGCGCATCCGGTCGGCGGCCTTGATGGGTTCGACCTCGGCCGCGACGACGGCGAGGCGGTCGCGTTCCAGGGCGGCGGCGACGTGGGCGGCGAAGGCGGTGAGGACGCGCTGGTCGGCGGCGGGCAGCCGGCGGCCGGTCAGGACGAGGACGGCGTCGGCGCCGACGGGGACCTCGGTGGTGACGAGGGTGCGGTCCGGGGCGGCGGCGCCGGTGTCGGCCCGGTCACCGTCGGCGGCGTCCCCCGGCTCGGCGGCGGTGTCGCAGGAGGCGAGCACCTCGCCGCCGGTGCGGCCGAGCAGGGCCACCGAGCTCATGCCGAAGGCGGTGCGGGACTTCTCCAGCAGGGCGGGCAGGGCGTCGGCGCCGCGCAGCACGCTGCCGGCCAGGGTGGAGAGGGTCTCGGCCTCGGCGGTGGCGCGGGCGGCGCGGGCGGTGAGGCGGGTCGCGTGGTCGACCACGGTGGAGACGGTCAGCGCGACGGCCGCGAAGACCACCAGGGCGATGATGTTGTTGGTCTCGCCGATGGTGAAGGCGTGGACGGGCGGGATGAAGAAGTAGTTGAGCAGCGCCGAGGCGACCAGCGAGGCCAGCAGGGCCGAGGTGGCGCCGCCGAGCAGGGCTACCACGACGACGCCGAGCTGGAAGATCAGGGCGTCGGTGGTGAGGTTGACGGTGTCGTGGAACTGGGACAGGACCAGGGTCAGCAGCGAGGGCACCGCCAGGCCGGCCAGGAAGCCGGCGACGGTGCGGCGCCGGGAGTGGCGCCGGCCGAGGGCGGGCAGCCGGCCCCGGCCGGTGAACTCGTGGGTGACCATGTGGACGTCGATGTCCTCGGAGGCGTCCACCGTGGTCTCGCCGATGCCCGGTCCGGTGAGGAAGCGGGCGGTCCGGCCGCGGCGGCTGGTGCCGAGGACGAGCTGGGTGGCGTCGTGGGCGCGGGCGAAGGCCAGCAGCGAGGTGGGGATGTCGTCGCCGACGACCACGTGGTAGCTGCCGCCGAGGCTCTCGACGAGCTGCCGCTGCTGGGCGAGGGCGCCGGAGGAGGCGCCGGCCAGGCCGTCGCTGCGGGTGACGTGGACGGCGAGCAGGTCGCCGCCGGCGGTGCGGTCCGCGATCCGGGCGGCGCGTCTGATCAGGGTCTCGCCCTCGGGGCCGCCGGTGAGGGCGACCACGACGCGTTCGCGGGTCTCCCAGACCCGGTCGATGTTGTGGCTGGCCCGGTAGTCGCGCAGGCCCTCGTCGACCCGCCCGGCCACCCAGAGCAGGGCGAGCTCGCGCAGGGCGGTGAGGTTGCCGACCCGGAAGTAGTTCGAGAGCGCGGCGTCCACCTTCTCCGCCTTGTAGACGTTGCCGTGGGCCATCCGGCGGCGCAGCGCCTGGGGGGCCATGTCGACGAGTTCGATCTGGTCGGCCCGGCGCACCACCTCGTCCGGGACGGTCTCGCGCTGCGGGATGCCGGTGATCTTCTGAACGACGTCGTTCAACGACTCCAGGTGCTGGATGTTGACCGTGGTGATGACGTCGATCCCGGCGTCCAGCAGCTCGTCGACGTCCTGCCAGCGCTTGCCGTGCCGCCCGCCGGGGATGTTGGTGTGCGCCAGTTCGTCCACGAGCACGACCGTGGGCTTCCGCCGGAGTACCCCGTCGAGGTCCATCTCCTCGAAGTCGGTTTCCCGGTAGGCGCGGTGGACGCCCGGCACGACCTCCAGGCCGTCGAGCATCGCCTCGGTGTGGCGGCGGCCGTGGCACTCGATCCAGCCGACGACGACGTCCGCGCCCCGGTCCTGTCTGCGCCGGGCCTCGTCCAGCATCCGGTAGGTCTTGCCGACACCGGGAGCGGAACCGAGGTACACCCTCAGCCGGCCGCGTCGGTGGCCGGTGCCGGGGGTGAGGTCGCGGGCCATGGGCGCTGCTCTTTCGTCTTCTGCGTCGTACGGGGGACGGGTCGTGCAGGGGACGGGTCGCACGGGGACGGACGGGGGGGGGGGGCCGGGGGGGCACCAGAGACACAACCCCCCGGGGCATCAGCCCCCAACAACGGCAACAAACAAACCAAAAGAAAACGCACACAAAAACCAAAAGTA
>NZ_JBIVGI010000011.1:207926-252338 GCF_044748625.1 Kitasatospora sp. NPDC089913
GGGGGGGGGGGGGGGGGGGTGGGGGGGGGGGGGGGGGGGGCGGGGGGGGGGGCGGGGGGGGGGCCCCCCCCCCCCCCCCCGCCCCGGCCCGCCTCAGCCGATCGGCCGATCCGTCGTCACTTCTGTTCCACCAGCGCCTTGTTGAGCAGGACGACATTGACGCCCGGCTGTCCGAGGAAGCCGAGGGAGCGGCCGTCGGTGTTCTGGTCGACCAGCTTGCGGACGGTATCCACCGGCAGGTTGCGGGCCTTGGCGACCCGGTCGACCTGCTGCTCGGCGTAGGCGGTGGAGATGTGCGGGTCGAGGCCCGAGCCGGAGGCGGTGAGGGCGTCCACCGGGACGCTCGCCGGGTCGACGCCGTCGAACGCGGCGACGGCCTGGCGGCGGTCCTCGATGTTCTTGGCGAGGTCCTCGCTGTTGGGGCCCAGGTTGGAGGCGCCGGAGGCCTTGGGGTCGTAGGCGCCCGGGCGGGGCTGGAACCACTGCGGGTCGGGGCGGGGGGCCTCGTCCGGGTCGTCCGGGTTCTGCTTGGGGAGGTTGAAGTTCTGGCCCAGCAGGCCGGAGCCGGCCTCCTTGCCGTCGACCTTCACGATCGAGCCGTTCGCCTTGTCCGCGAAGGCCAGTTGGGAGATGCCGGTGACCAGCAGCGGGTAGGCGATGCCGAGGAGCACCGTCAGGACCAGCAGGGCGCGCAGCGCGGTGAGGTGGGTGCGCACGGCGGTGGGCAGGGGCTTGGACATGATGCGTCTCTCCTCTCGTACTAGTTGAGGCCGGGGACGAACTGGACGACCAGGTCGATCAGCTTGATGCCGACGAACGGGACGACCAGGCCGCCGAGGCCGTAGAGGCCGATGTTGCGACGCAGCAGGGAACTGGCGTCGGAGGGGCGGTACTTCACCCCGCGCAGGGCCAGCGGGATCAGACCGACGATGACCAGGGCGTTGAAGACGATGGCCGAGGTGATCGCGGACTGGGGGCTGTGCAGCTGCATGATGTTGAGCTTGTCCAGGCCCGGGTAGACCGCCGCGAACATCGCCGGGATGATCGCGAAGTACTTGGCGACGTCGTTGGCGATGGAGAAGGTGGTCAGCGCGCCGCGGGTGATCAGGAGCTGCTTGCCGATCTCGACGATCTCGATCAGCTTGGTCGGGTCGGAGTCCAGGTCGACCATGTTGCCGGCCTCCTTGGCCGCCATGGTCCCGGTGTTCATCGCGACACCGACGTCGGCCTGGGCGAGGGCGGGGGCGTCGTTGGTGCCGTCGCCCGTCATCGCGACCAGCTTGCCGCCGGCCTGCTCCTTCTTGATCAGGGCCATCTTGTCCTCGGGGGTGGCCTCGGCGAGGAAGTCGTCCACGCCCGCCTCCTCCGCGATCGCCCGGGCGGTCAGCGGGTTGTCGCCGGTGATCATGACGGTCCTGATGCCCATCCGGCGCAGCTCGTCGAACCGTTCCCGCATGCCCTCCTTGACCACGTCCTTGAGGTGGATCACACCGAGCACCCGGGCCGGCGTGTCGCCGATCCTGGTGGCCACGACCAGCGGGGTGCCACCGGCCGCGGAGATCCCGTCGACCAGGTCGGCGACGTCCTTGCCGACCGTGCCGCCGTTCTCGGTGACCCAGTTGGTGACCGAACCCGCCGCGCCCTTGCGGACCTGGTGCACGCCGTCGGCCTCGTCGAGGTCCACGCCCGACATCCGGGTCTGCGCGGTGAACGGCACCCAGGTGGCGTGCGTCAACTCGCCCTGGGCGCGGGCCCGCAGACCGTACTCGGTCTTCGCCAGGACGACGATCGAGCGGCCCTCGGGGGTCTCGTCGGCGAGCGAGGAGAGCTGTGCGGCGTCCGCGAGATCCCCGACCGCGACGCCCTCGGCGGGCTGGAACTCGGCGGCCTGGCGGTTGCCGAGGGTGATGGTGCCGGTCTTGTCGAGCAGCAGGGTGTTGACGTCGCCCGCCGCCTCGACGGCCCGGCCCGACATCGCCAGCACATTGCGCTGGACGAGGCGGTCCATGCCGGCGATGCCGATCGCCGAGAGCAGTGCGCCGATGGTGGTCGGGATCAGCGCCACGATCAGCGCGACCAGCACGATCATCGACTGCGGGGCGCCGGCGTAGGTGGCCATCGGCTGCAGGGTGACGACCGCCACCAGGAAGACGATGGTCAGCGAGGCCAGCAGGATGTTGAGCGCGATCTCGTTCGGCGTCTTCTGCCGGGCGGCGCCCTCGACCAGGGCGATCATCCGGTCGATGAAGGACTTGCCGGGCTCGGAGGCGATCTTCACCACGATCCGGTCCGACAGCACCTTGGTGCCGCCGGTCACGGCCGAGCGGTCGCCGCCCGACTCGCGGATCACCGGCGCGGACTCACCGGTGATCGCCGACTCGTCGACGGAGGCGACGCCCTCGACGACGTCGCCGTCCCCGGGAATGACCTGGCCGGCCTCGACCACCACGTGGTCACCGAGCCGCAGCGCGGTACCGGCGACCTCCTCCTCGGCCCGCGAGCGCGGCCAGTCGGTGAGGCGGCGGGCCACGGCGTCGGTCTTGGTCCGGCGCAGGGTGTCCGCCTGCGCCTTGCCGCGGCCCTCGGCGACGGCCTCGGCCAGGTTGGCGAAGACCGTGGTCAGCCAGAGCCACACCGTGATCGCCCAGGCGAACGCACTGGGGTCGGCTATCGCGGCGACCGTGGTGACGACCGAGCCGACCTCGACCACGAACATCACCGGGTTCTTGACCATCACCCGGGGGTCGAGCTTCTTCACCGCGTCCGGCAGCGACGCCAGGACCAGCTTCGGGTCGAGCAGGCCGCCGGACACTCTGTGCGGCGACCCGGCGGACGACGTCTCCGGCTGCGGGACCGGCTTCTCGGCCCGCTCGGATTCTTCGGTCATGGTGGACGACATCAGGAGAGACCTTCCGCGATCGGCCCGAGAGCCAGGGCCGGGAAGTAGGTGAGGCCGACGACGATCAGGACGACGCCCGACAGCAGGCCCACGAACAGCGGCTTGTGGGTGGGCAGGGTGCCCGGGGTGGCGGGGACCGGCTGCTGCTGCGCGAGCGCGCCGGCCAGGGCCAGGACGAAGACCATCGGCAGGAACCGGCCGAACACCATCGCCAGACCGATCGCGGTGTCGTACCAGTCCGTGTTCACCGTGATGCCGGCGAACGCCGAACCGTTGTTGTTGGCACCCGAGGTGAACGCGTACAGCACCTCGGAGAAGCCGTGGGCGCCGGAGTTCAGCATCCCGGCCCGCTCTCCCGGCAGCGCCATCGCGACACCGGTGCCGACCAGCACCAGGGTCGGCGTGGTCAGGATGTAGAGGGAGGCGAACTTCATCTCCCGGCCGCCGAGCTTCTTGCCCAGGTACTCCGGGGTGCGGCCGACCATCAGACCGGCCACGAACACCGCGACGATCGCCAGCACCAGCATCCCGTACAGGCCCGAGCCCACACCGCCGGGCGCGATCTCGCCCAGCATCATGTTGAACATCGTCAGCCCGCCGCCGAACGCGGTGTACGAGTCGTGGAAGGAGTTCACCGCACCGGTCGAGGTCAGCGTCGTCGAGGCCGCGAACAGGCTGGACGCCGCGATGCCGAACCGCTGCTCCTTGCCCTCCATCGCCCCGCCCGCCGACTGCAGGGCGGTGCCCGCGTGGTGCGACTCGGCCAGGGTCAGCAGCGCCACCGAGGCGACCCAGAACAGGCCCATCACCGAGACGATCGCGTAGCCCTGGCGGTTGTCCCCGACCATCCGGCCGAAGGCCCGCGGCAGCGCGAACGGGATCACCAGGATGAGGAAGATCTCCAGGAAGTTGCTCAGCCCGGTCGGGTTCTCGAACGGGTGCGCCGAGTTGGCGTTGTAGAAGCCGCCGCCGTTGGTGCCCAGCAGCTTGATGACCTCCTGCGAGGCCACCGCCCCGCCCGGGACCGACTGCGGGTCGCCCGCCAGCGTGGCCACCTCGTGGAAGCCGTGGAAGTTCTGCACCACGCCGGTGGCCACCAGGGCCAGCGCGAACACGATCGAGACCGGCAGCAGCAGCCGGACCGCGATCCGGGTGAGGTCCACCCAGAAGTTGCCCAGCCGGTCGGTGCGGTTGCGGGTGAAGCCCCGGATCAGGGCGGCGACCACCGCGATGCCGACGGCGGCGGAGACGAAGTTCTGCACCGCCAGACCGGCCATCTGGGCCAGGTGCCCCATCGCGGCCTCGCCGCTGTAGGACTGCCAGTTGGTGTTGGCCACGAAGGAGATCGCGGTGTTCCACGCCTGGTGGCCGGACATCTGGTCCACGCCCAGACCCAGCGGCAGCCACTGCTGCACCCGGATCAGCGTGTAGAGGAAGAGGACGGACACCGCCGAGAACGCCAGCACCGAACGCAGGTAGACCGGCCAGCGCTGGTCGGCGTCGGCGTCCACGCCGATCACCTTGTAGAGGGCCTTCTCGGCTCTCAGGTGCTTCTTCGAGGTGAGGGTGTGGGCGATGTAGTCACCCAGGGGGCGGTAGCACAGGGCCAGCGCGCCCACCAGGGCGAGGACCTGCAGCCAGCCCGCGAGAGTCGAACTCATGTCAGAACTTCTCCGGGTAGATCAGCGCGAGGACGAGGTAGCCGACGAGGGCCACCGCCACGATGAGACCTGCGACGTTCTCTGCGCTCACAGCTTCTCCACCCCCCGCGCGATCAGGGCGATCACGCCGAACACGGCGACCGTGACGACGACGTAGATGAGATCGGACATGGACTCCACCACGGTGGTTCGGAGGTGGCCGCGGCCCGCGTTCAGGTGCCGGCACGGCGCGCCGGCGGAGAGGCCGGCAAGGCCCAGCCAACCGCGCTCACGGAGCGTCAACGGCGTTCTTGACGCCCTCCATACGGCGCCCGTTCGATTGTTGACGGGCTCCATACGGGGCCTTGTCCGGGCTGTGACCGGGCCCGTTCCGGACATGGCGCGGCCCCGGTCAGCAGGGTGCTGCCCGGGGCCTCGTGCCTCGTCCTCGGATGCCTACGCGTGTTCGGGGGCCTGCAGCTTCTCCCGCTCCCGCCGCACCGCCGGCTCGCCGCGCCGGACCGCGCCCGGGGCCCGTCCCGAGGGCCGGTCCGCCCGGTTGGAGGAGGTCAGCTGCCACGGCACGCTGATCACCATCACCCCCGGGGTGAACAGCAGCCGGCTCTTCAGCCAGAGCGCCGACTGGTTGTGCAGCAGGTGCTCCCACCAGTGACCGACCACGTACTCCGGGATGAACACCGCCACCGCGTCCTGCGGGCTGGTCCGCCGGTAGTCCCGCACGTACTGGACCACCGGCCTGGTGATCTCCCGGTACGGCGAGTCCAGCACCTTCAGCGGCACCGGCAGGGCCAGTTCCTCCCAGCGGCGTTCCAGTTCCCCGGTGGCCTCCGGCTCGACCGCGACCGTGAGCGCCTCCAGCGAGTCCGGCGCGAACGCCTGCGCGTAGCCGACCGCCCGCAGGGTGGGCTTGTGCACCTTGGAGACCAGCACGATGCCGTGCACCCGGGACGGCCGCACCGACTCGGCCTCCGGGTCGTCCACCGCCAGTTCCTCGGCGACGCCGTCGTAGTGCCGGCGGATGCCGCGCATCATCACCCACAGCACCGCCGCCGCGACCACGGCCAGCCAGGCGCCCTGGGTGAACTTGGTCAGCAGCACGACGACCAGCACCAGCGCGGTGGTGACCGCGCCGAAGAAGTTGATCACCCGGGAGCGCTGGGCGGCGCCCCGCACCGCCGGGTCGGTCTCGGTGGCCAGGGCCCGGTTCCAGTGCTTCACCATGCCGATCTGCGACAGCGTGAAGGAGGTGAAGACGCCCAGGATGTAGAGGTGGATCAGGCTGGTGACGTCGGCGTCGTACAGCCAGAGGAGGCCGCCGGCCACCACCGCGAGCGCGATGATGCCGTTGGAGAAGGCCAGCCGGTCGCCGCGGGTGTGCATCTGCCGGGGCAGGTAGCGGTGCTCGGCCAGGATCGAGGCCAGCAGCGGGAAGCCGTTGAACGCCGTGTTGGCGGCCAGGATCAGCACCAGCGCGGTGACCGCCTGGATGAAGTAGAAGAGGACACTGCCGTCCCCGCCGAGGATCGCCGCCGCCAGCTGGGCGATCACGGTCTGCTGCGGCGCGGTCGCGCAGTCCCCCGGGAAGCCGGTGAGGTGGCAGGCGTTGTCGGCGATGTGGACCTCGGAGATCAGCGCCAGCGCGGTGATGCCGATGAACATCACCACCGCCGTGGTGCCCATCACGGCCATCGTCGCGGCGGCGTTCCTCGACTTCGGTGCCCGGAACGCCGGCACGCCGTTGGAGATCGCCTCCACCCCGGTCAGCGCCGTGCAGCCGGAGGCGAAGGCGCGCAGGCCCAGCATCAGCAGCCCCAGCCCGGCCAGGGTGTCCTTGCCGTCCTCCGGCACGATCCCGTACGCGGCGCTGGCCGCCACCGGGGCGTCGCCGAGCGCCACCCGGACCAGCCCGGTGACCACCATCAGCAGGATGCCGCCGATGAACAGGTAGGTCGGTGCGGCGAAGGCCTTGCCGGACTCCCGGACACCGCGCAGGTTCACCGCCATCAGCAGGACGACGAAGCCGACCGCCAGCTCCACCCGGTGGTCCGCCAGCGAGGGCAGCGCCGAGATGATGTTGTCGACGCCGGAGGCCACCGAGACGGCGACCGTCATCACGTAGTCGACCAGCAGCGAGGCGGCCACCACCAGGCCCGAGTTGGCGCCCAGGTTGCGCGACACCACCTCGTAGGAGCCGCCCCCGCTGGGGTAGGCGTGCACGACCTGGCGGTAGGACATCACCACGACCGCCATCAGCGCGACCACGCCGGCCGCGACCCACGGGGTCAGGTTGAGGAAGGCGGCGCCACCGACGGTGAGCACCAGCAGGATCTCCTGGGTCGCGTAGGCGACCGAGGAGAGCGGGTCGGAGGCGAAGATCGGCAGGGCCAGGCGCTTGGGGAGCAGCGTCTCGCCGAGCTCCTCGCTGCGCATGGCCCGGCCGATCACTAGGCGCTTGAGCGCCTGGGGCAGGTTGAACACATGGGCGAGCGTAAGGGCGCACACCGGGCGCGCAATGGGCCGTCATGGCGTGCGCGGGACGCCCCGCACGCCCGAGCGGCGGGATGTTTCCGCAGGTAGGAGCCGCTATGGGTGGGGCGTTCCGGGCAGGGCGGAGGCATTTCGGCGGGCTGCCGGAGGGCCGTTAAGACATCGTCAAGATATGACGATCGGCTCGCTTACATCCGGGCATAAGGCAGCAATTCACCCGGCATCAATCCCCCCCCCCCCCGCACGGGCTCCGGCCCTCGTCACATCCGCATCCGGAGCCGGCAGACCACCGCGTCGGTGTGCCGGCGCAGGGCCCGGTCGATGACGGCGCCCCGGCGGTTCTGCAGCGCGCGCTGCCAGGGCCGGGCCGGCTCGACCTCGGGAATCAGGACGGTGAGGCGGTCGTAGGCGTGCTCGGCGGCGAGCCCGTTCACGAAGTCCGCGATCGGCTGCCCCAGCCGGCGGTGGCCGTCCGGGATCTCCACCAGCGGAACGCCCGGGGCCCACAGCTCCCAGTCCCGGCGCAGCGTCTCGGTCTCGGCGCGGTCGTGGACGACGGTGACGGCCATCACCTCGTCGCCGAGGGAGAGGGCGGCGGAGAGGCCGTCGCGGGTGAGTCGGGTGATCGCGGTGACCGGGACGACGACCAGGCTGCGCTGCGGGGTGAGCGGGCCGGGGACGCGGCCGAGTTCCAGCCGCTCGCCGATCCGGGCGTAGCCGCGGTGGACCGCCTCGAAGAGCAGCACCAGCAGGGGCAGGGCCAGGCAGATGCCCCAGGCGCCCTCGGCGAACTTGGTGCCGGTGACGACCAGGGCCGCGGTGCCGGTGAGCAGCGCGCCGAAACCGTTCAGCGCGGCCCTGGCCCGCCAGTGGGCCGGCTTCTCCAGCGCCCAGTGCCGGACCATGCCGACCTGGCAGATCGTGAAGCCGACGAAGACGCCGATCGCGAAGAGCGGGACCAGGCTGTTGACGTCGCCGCCGGAGGCGACCAGCAGCACGGCCGAGACGGCGGCCAGGAACAGCACGCCGTGGCGGTGCACCTGGCGGTCGGCGCGCAGGGCGAAGACGTGCGGCAGGTGGTTGTCGCGGGCCAGCAGGTGCAGCAGGACGGGCAGGCCGCCGAAGGAGGTGTTGGCGGCCAGGCCGAGCAGGACGACGGTGGCGCACTGGACGACGTAGAAGCCGGCGCCGTGGCCGAGCGAGGCGTCGGCCAGCTGGGCGAGCACGGTCACGCCCTCGACCGGCTGCAGGTGGAAGCGGCCGATCAGCACGGCCAGTCCGATCAGCATCACGCCGAGCAGCGCGCCGAGCACGACCTCGGTGCGCTGGGCGCGCTTCACGCCCGGCGCGCGGAAGGACGGGACGGCGTTCGCCACTGCCTCCACGCCGGTCAGCGCCGAGCAGCCGGCCGCGAAGGCCTTGAGCAGCAGCAGTGCGCCGACCGCCGTGGCGTTCTCCGTCAGCACCGAGGCGTGCCCGGCGGCCGCCTCGGTACTCGCCGGCGCGTCCCGGAACAGGCCGACCACGACGATCGCCAGGATCGACAGCACGAAGACCGCCGTGGGCGCCATGAACCAGCGGGCGGACTCGGCGATCCCGCGCAGGTTCACCGCCGTCACCAGCGCCAGCACGCCCAGGCAGAGCCAGACCCGGTCCTCGTACAGGCCCGGGACGGCGGAGGTCAGCGCCGCCACACCGGCCGTCACCGAGACCGCGACGTTCAGCACGTAGTCGATCACCAGGGAGGCTGCGGCCGTCAGCGCCGTCCGCCGGCCCAGGTGCGCCTTCGCCACCGCGTAGGAGCCGCCGCCGTCCGGGAACGCCGCGATCACCTGCCGGTAGGAGGCCACCAGTACCGCCAGCAGCACCGCGATGGCCACTGTGACCGGCAGGGTGAACCCGAGCCCGTACGCCCCCGCTGCCGCGAGCACCAGCACGATCGACTCCGGCCCGTACGCCACCGAGGCCATCGCGTCCAGGGAGAGCGCCGCCAGTCCGCCGGGCACCGTCAGCCGGTGCCGGTCCTCACCGCCCGCGTCGGGCGGCGCGGCGCCGGTGCCGGGCGGCTCGGGCTCGGCGGCGAGGGCCGGGGGGAGGGCGAGGGGGCTGGGCATCGGACGGGACCTCCGCAGTCGATCGGTGATCCGATCCTGCGGGCCGCGCGGCGGCGCGGGCACTGGTCCGAACGGCTCCTTGACGCCCTCCGGCCGGCTCCTGACGGTTCTTTGACGGTCCGGGGCGACCGGCTTGGGCGGGGTGGGCGGACCGCTGTCCCGGCGGGCGCCGGTTGGGAAGACGATCAGCTGCGAAGGAGGACTCCCGGCGCACTTCCGCACGACCGGGACTGCTCTGCGGAGTAGCCGAAACGGTCCGGCCCCACCCTGCTCCACCACTGTGCTGCCTGCCACAGGTAATTGCAAGTCATTCGCAATAAGTCGGACTCCGGCAATCCGCTACTCTCCGCACATGTCCAACCACTCCCCGCCATCGCCTCTGCTCCTGGTCGACCTGGACCACACGCTGGTCGAACGCGAGGGCGGCCCCGACGCCTGGACGCCGGCCTTCTGCGCCGCCCACGGCCTGCCGCCCGAGGCCGCCCCCACCGTCTTCGCGCTCCTCCGCGCCGACCGCTCCCCCACCGGCTTCGCCCGGATCGCCGCCCACTACGGCCTCCCGCGCACCGGCGCCGACCTCTGGGAGGAGCACGTCGCCCACGAGGCCGCCCGCACCCACCCGCTCCCCGGCGCCCCCGAGGCCCTCGCCGCCCTGCGCGCGGCCGGCTGGCCCATCGCCGTCGTCACCAACGGCTGCACCGACATCCAGCGCGCCAAACTCGCCCGCACCGGCCTGCTCCCCGCCGTCGACGCCGTGGTCGTCTCCGAGGAGGCCGGCGCCCGCAAACCCGACCCCGCGATCTTCCACCTCGCCGCCGCCCGCCTAGGCCGCACCCTCGGCCCCGCCGACTGGATGGTCGGCAACAACCCCGCCACCGACCTCCGCGGCGCCCACGCCGCCGGCCTCCGCTCCATCTGGATCACCCCGACCCCTCCCCCACCCCTCCCACCGGCCCACCCCACCCCCACCCACACCGCCCCCGACACCCCCGCCGCCGCCACCCTCCTCCTCGCACCCCCCTGACCCGGAGGCCGGCCGCCGGCCGCAGAACCCCGACCACCCCGAACCCGAACCCGGAGCACCCCCACCACCGACACCCCACCCGACCGCTTCCCGCGACACCCCACGCCATCAGCACCCGGACAACGAAAAGAGCCCCTGCCACGCGTTTCCGCATGACAGGGGCTGCTTCTCTATCCTGTGGCTGGTGCAGGGTTCGAACCTGCGTAGCTTGCGCGACAGATTTACAGACCGCTGACGGGAGTGGCACTGACCAGCGGCGGAGCGGAATGCGCCCGGCCGTGGTCCGCCACTGGTCCGGATCATGGTCGAATCGCCTCAAGAGCGGTGAGCATCTACCCCATGGCCACTTCGTCCCGAAGCAACCCGAGGGCACTCTCTGCCTGCAAGTGATCGGCAGCTGACCTGCAGTTCCGTTCCATAAGCGTCCGCCTCCGTCCGTCGGAGTACGGGGCTCTTGCAGCGCAGTTAGACACTCAGTGCCCATGGGTACCCCCAGCTCAGCCCCTGAGCCTCATCTGCCCGCTCCGACCGAGCGACGAGCAGAGGCGCCGGCGGACCTATGGCAGAGGTCCCTGCTGCCGGGCGTCACCGCGATGGGACCATCAACTCTTCCACGCCCCATGGCAGGCCCAGCTAGAGTAGATCGCTGTGAACCCAAGCGGCAGCCAGCCACAGCGCGGCGTCCCCACAAGCCATCAGCTGCTACTTCGTGTCAGCAAGGCTGAGCAGAAGACCCTGGGCTACTACGCCGAGGGAATCAACCTTGTGAGTGCGACCGGGCGAACCCTGATCGACCTGCAGCATCAGGCATGTGCTGACCGGATCGTGCTAGCCAAAGGATTCCTTGACACCGGCGACCGACTCATGCGCACGAGACCGCAGCAGTATCGAAGCGCTATCAGTCGCTACTATTACTCGATGTATCACGCCATTCGAGCAGTCGCGTATTTTCATCTGGGAGGTGACGACAAGCAGTCACATTCGGCCCTGCCGGGTGCCCTCCCAGACGACTTCGTCGATAGCGCAATTTGGCAAAACGAGCTGAAGGATGCGCGATCGCGCCGCAACGAGGCTGACTACGACCCGTATCCCATAGCGGACACGGATTGGCGTCCGGTTGCCCAGGGGCTCCAAGCGAAAGCCCCCCAGCTTTTGGCCCATGCAGAGGCCTACCTGAGAAAGAAGGGATGCACCAACCTATGACTCCCGCGAGCGATGATATTGCGGACTTCTTGCGTCGGGAATTTCGATCCCGTGGGGGCGTTGAGGTTCTGGAGATCTCTGTCCGCGCCTATCCGGATGAGACGAATTATATCGTTCTCGTAAATGAAGAAGATGTCCCGGTTTCTGCCCAGATCGGCAATGACCTGGATGGGATCATCTCCTCTCCTGAAAGCCGGGCGTTCGTAATTGTTCGCAAGGCTCCGCCGGAGCTCGTAAAAGCGTCTTCGTCGCCGCTCACCGAGGGCGTTCAGGACTCACGCGCCACGGACCTTCAGCGGCTAATTAGCGCGCGCTCGCGGGTTTCCGAGGCGCAACCAAGTCTCTCGTACATCCGCGACATGGAGTTCAATCTCTCGACCGTCACGGCATCCCGTCATCACTTGATCTTTGGTCGACGCGGTGCAGGGAAGACTGCATTGCTGGTCGAGGCAAAGCGGAAGCTCCAAGTCGAAGGGGCCATTTCGTGCTGGGTGAATATGCAAACCCTGAGAAATGAGTCGCCAGATCGGGTATTCCTCTACATCCTTGATGAAGTTGCGCAGGCGGTAGTAACTCGACAGCAGCAACTTAAGCCGGAGTCGGTAATTTCCGTCAAGGCAGTCGAGCTCTACGAGGAAGTAGGCCGCCTTCTCTCTTCTCACGGGGAGGTGAACTCGCAGGCAGTCATGCGGATCATTCCACAGGCCCAGCGCGTATTGCGCCGTTTCCTGGATATGAATGACTTGCGCCTCTATGTCTTCGTGGATGACTTTTACTATCTTCCCCGAGCCGACCAGCCTCGAATTCTGGACATGCTCCACGGGGCGGTGAGGGACTGCAATGCCTGGCTTAAGATCGCCTCAATTCGCCATCTTACACGATGGTTCCAGTCGTCCCCTCCGCTAGGGTTGCAGACGATGCATGATGCGGATTTGATCGACCTGGATGTAACTCTCCAAGATCCTCTCCGGGCAAAGAACTTTCTGGAGAGCATTCTCCATCAATATGCAAAGCACGTCGGAATTGCATCGCTTGGCCGCCTCTTTCACCCGGCCGCATTGGATCGCCTGGTGCTAGCGTCTGGGGCAGTCCCCCGAGACTATCTGGTCTTGGCAGGGAGTGCTATTGCGAAAGCTCAGCGGCGCCAAAATGCTCGGCTTGTTGGCGTTCAGGATGTGAATCTGGCAGCTGGTGACGCTGCGGCGGTGAAGCTGCAGGAGCTTGAGGATGACATGGCTGCCGATGTTGAGTCGGCGACCCGAACCGTGTCAGGCTTGAAGGTAATTCGAGACTTCTGCCTTGAGGAAACCAGCTTCACTTACTTCCTCGTCCGATACCGAGACAAGGAAGATAATCCGCATCTCTATAGCGTCATCACTGATCTGCTTGATGTTCGAATGATTCATCTGATCGACGCCGGCGTTTCAGATGCACATGCCGCGGGCCAGCGCTCCGAGGTTTACATGCTGGACCTGAGTCAGTTTTCGGGGTCAAGGCTCAAGCAGGGAATTCAAGTTCTGGACTTCTCCGGAGGGAAGATCGAATCACGGAAGACGAGGACTTCTGAAGCTGCAAAGACTGGCAATACTCCTCGGCAGGTAATCGCAATCCTTCGGGCTGGTCCTACTTTCGAGCTTACTAGGCTGCGAGAGCTCGTTGCTGAATAGCGAGCAAGCGTAAAGTTGACCTCGCTGGGCGGCGGAGCAGTTTTGGCCGGTGTCCTGTCGGGATTGGGTCCGAGCATGATCGGTGGCCGTAAGCTGACCCGCAAATCGGGCAGGCTCCTCGCCTGCCCGCAATCTGGTCGAGTGCCCCCGTTCTTGCTGGGCGCCGGCCCCGGGCTCGACGGGTGGGTAAAACCGCGGAGCCGCCCGTCCCCAGCCACGGCGGGGTTGGCCCACCTCGGATCGTCCGTCCCGCCTGGCGCGGCCAGCCGCTGCCAAAGCGGGGCGAAGACAGGAGCGACGGCGAGCGAGTGGGGCCGCGCGCGGCGCGCTTGACTCTGAAGAAGAAGTCTTTACGCAGCCCAGAGTTGATGTAAGCCTGCTGCTGATTTTCCCATCGCAACCTGATCAGCAACCCACTGCCCCGTTCTGGCGGTCGCGTCGGGATCGGGGCAGCGGCGCCGCAGGACTGAAACTCAGGCCAGGGCGTCCGCGATGAACCCCATCGAGTCCACGATCGCCACGGCGCCAGCGGCGGCCAGCTTGGCAGCTTTCCCCGGCTTATTGGCGTAGCCGATCGTCCGGACGCCGGCGGCGGCCCCTGCCTCGACGTCGCGGGCCGCGTCGCCAATGAACATGCAGTGCTCTGGGCCAGTGCCAGCGGCTTCCATCGCTTCGAGCAGGAGACGCGGGTTCGGCTTCATGGACGAGGGGTCGCCCGGAGTGCGGCCAAAGACGCCAGCCACATAGTCGTAGAGGCCGTGTTCGGCGAGGTAGGCCTCAATGGCCACGCCCGCGTTGTTACTGACCACCGAGACCAGCCGCCCCGATCGGGCTGAAGCGCGCAAAACCGACTCTCCCCCTACGGTCGGGCGACCGACCTGGACAGCTTCGATCTCCAGCGCGGCCAGCGCGGCGTCTGTGCTCTCCGTGAGATCAGGCCTCGCGTCCGAGACTAGCCGGAGCAAGGCCAGCGGATCGCTCTCCTCTGCTGTTCCTGCCGGGGCCTGCTCGCCGATCGCAAGCAGGCCCTCACGGAGTCGCCGTGCGACTTCCGGAGCAGGGAGGCCCGCGAAGACCGCGCACACCGGGCCGTCGAAGTCGAGGAGTACGTGCTTCACCGGCCGTAGCACGTCGGCGAGTTGCTGAGGGGTGGCGATCATGACTGCCGCTCGTAGGCGATCGTGCTCCACACGCTGTCGAACCACATCTGAGCCTGCTGGACGTACTGCGATCCGAGCGAGGCGTCGTCCGGGCCGGCGGCGTGATGGAACAGGGTGGTGTCCTTGCCGGTGACGTCGTAGAAGGTGTGGGCGGTGTCGTCGATCGCCACAGTGCGCTCACGGAGCGGGTAGAAGCCGAAAAACGCCTCCGACCGGTTCAGGATGTACAGCTTGAAGAGGCTGGACGCCCGGTGGACCTTGACCTCGACGCTCGCCTTCTGGACGAGGCCCAGTTCGGCCAGCATCTCCACCGAGTGCGCGATGCCGCCTGCGTTCGTCAGGGCGATGTTGCGGGCGCGCTGCCGGAGTGCGGCCTCGTCCTGGAGCCCGTCGACGAGCACCGGCACAGCCATCGGCGCCGTGGTGTCCGGCAGTAGCAGCCGGATGGCGATGGACTCCGGCGCCATCCGGCCGGAGCGGACCTTGTCCAGCGGCTCCTGGAGCGCGTTGTGCAGCGTCTCGCTGGAGAACCCCGCGAAGTCGAGGGTCACCTGCTGCTGCTCGAAGGCAGCTTCGAGGTGAGGCCGCAGGCCGACCGGCCGGGAGGTCCGCTCCCGGACGAAGGAGCCGCTCCCCTGCCGGGTCACGATCAGTCCTTCGGTGCGGAGCAGGTCGAGCGCCTTGTCCACCGTGCCGCGCGCCACGCCGAAGTGCTTCGCCAGCTCGGGGCCTGAGGGGAGCTTGTCGCCGGTCTCGAAGCCCGGCTTCTTGGTGAGGATCGAGGCCCGCAGGGAGCTGCCGACCTGCTGATACGGGGGGCGGGAGTCGTCCGGGTCCAAGGCCATGGACCAATGCTAGGGGAGGTGCTCAACAGGCGCGAGAAACCCAACTCTCTTGACCTGCCTAAGCAGGTTCTCTATGTTGTGAGTGTCGCACCGAGTGAGACAGGCGTGACACAGAGGGGCCTTCTTTGGGCTGCTCTGACCTGCACGAATGCGCCCGTAGACGGCCGGCCTTCCGCCGTGCCCAGGGCGAAGGGGCCCGGGACAGATCGGGCCGAGGCATCCCGGCGCCTTGTCAGATCGGAGACCTAGATCAAAAGGCCGCGCCCACCTGCAAGGGCGCAGACCTGCTGACCGTCCTGGGCAACCGGGGCGGCCAGTGCTGTTGATCAACGTTGGCCGGGCCTGTGAGAACGGGGCCGCCGCGCCTTCCTTGGCCGGAGCGCGGCGACCCCTCACGGGCCCACACCCCAGAGAAGAGGTAGGCCCATGAGGCTGATTATCGCGGGCCAGACGGCCGCGGACGAGGACGAGTTCGCCGAGTTGGCGCTCGGCGTGGACGAGCAGCTGTTCGCCGGGGTCGCCGGCGAGGACGAGAACGAGCGCGCGGCCCGGCTGGACGCTGCGCACGCGATGCTGGCGGACCTGCACCGGGAGGACCCGGAGCTGGCCGCGTTCGCCGAGCGCCTCCTGCGGTCGGCGCCGGTGCCGTTCCGGCGCCCGGCCGTCATCCGCCGCATCGCGAGCACCTACCGGGCGGCGGCGTGAACGGCAACGTGTTCACCGCGCTCACGGTCGCCGTGAGCGTGCTCACCAGCCGCTCACCGCGGCCGGATCGGAGGCCGCGATGAAGGCGGCGATGAGTCCCGCTCAGATCCGTTCGGCGGAGCGGGCGCTGAGCGTCGGGACGTGGACGATCACGTTCGGCGCGGTCCTCTACAGCGTGCTCACGGTCACCCCGCTCATGGCCGGCCACACCCCGAAGGGCTGGCAGTGGACCGCGCCGATCCTGCCGCTCGTGGTCGACGCAGCGGTGGTGATCGTGGTGCGCATGGACGCCACGCTCGCCCGCCTGAACGGCGACGGCGGGCGCTGGCCGGTGGTCCTGCGGTGGATGACCGGCCTGATGACGGTGCTGCTCAACGTGGGTCTGTCCGCCCTGGACCGGGATGCGGTCGGGGTTGCGGTGCACTCGGTCGCGCCGCTGCTGCTGATCGTCACGGCGGAGACGTCCCTCGCCTACCGGCGGGCGATCGGCGCCGCGCTGACCGCCCGTGAAGCCGCTGAGCGGGCCGAGCGCGAGCAGCGCGAGCAACGGGCCGAGGCCCGACGCCGGGAGGAGCGGGCCGACCGCTTGGAGCGCTTCGAGGCCGCCGAACGGGGCGAGCGTGAGCGCCGTGAGCACGAGGCCCGCCTCGCCCGTGAGCAGCGTGAGCACGACGCGAGCATGGCTCGCGACCAGCGCGAGGAGACAGCCCGCCGTGAAGACGCGGCGCGCGAGGAGCAGGCACGGCGGGAGGCCGCCGCGCGGGCTGAACACGAGCGTCGTGAGCGCGAGGCGGGTGAGCGTGAGCGCCGTGAGCACACCGCCCGGGCCGACCGTGAGCGGAGTGAGCGGGAGGCCGCCGAGCGGGCCCGTGCCGAGTTGCTGTCCGCCGGCCCGGCCGCCGAGCGGCTGGCGGAGGAGCGGGCCCGTGAGGTGGTGAAGGCCGCCGTCGAGGCCGGGTTGCCGCAGCGCCAGGCGGTGGAGCTGACCGGCTGGTCCGTCGGCTGGATCGCCGCCCGCTACAAGGAACACCCCGCCGTCCGGCCCGCCCTGCACGCCGTCCCCACCACGACCGCTGAGGAGCAGGCATCGTGACCACCAACCACACCGCTTCGGGGCTGATCAACGCGGCCGGAGCGCTGATGGCCGCGCTCAGCGCCCACGCCGGCCTGCCCGCCCCCAGGATCACCAGCGAGCGGGTCGTGTCCGCCGAACGCGACGCCTCCGGCGACCTGGTCCTCGTCTGGGGCCTGTGCTTCGGCTTCCACGGCGACACCGCGCTGAGCGACTTCGAGCAGTGGCGCCAGGCTCTCGTGGTCGCCCCCGCCACGGTCGACCACAGCAGCACCGGTCCCCACGCCTGGCTGAGCGCCGCCACCACCTACGCCGGCGTCCCGCTGACCCTGACCGGCTACTACACCCGTGCCCGCCGCGACCTGCACGTCGACTGCGGCATGCCGGTCGGCGAGGGTGGCGGTGCGAAGTGAAGGCGATCACTTCCCTGCCGCTGGTCGGCACCGTCCGCCGCGACGGCGTCGCGTACCGCGTCGCGGACCCCGTGCCGCTGGACGTGGTCAGCGGCCTGATCCGCGAGTCGTGGTGCTCGCGCCTGGTCGTCACCGACGCCGGGAGCGGCGGCGCCTGCCCCGGCGAGTTCACCGCGATGTGCGTGGTCGACGGCGAGCCGTTCGTCCTCGTCGGCCGCATCTGGCAGCGCTGATGTTCGGCCGCGACCCGAAGCCGCCCGAGTCCGGCCAGCGGCGGCGCGCGAAGGCCGTCCGCGAGGCGGACCGCGCCGGGCAGCGCCAGGTCGACGCCCGCCGCGCCAGCCGGTCCACCACCGCCTGGCACCGCGCCGAGTCCCCCCGCGCCTGGTGGCGCTCCTCCTGACCCGCTCCCCGACGCGCGCCCCGCACACCCCCGGTGTGCGGGGCGCGCGTCCTCTCCGACCTGGGAGTTTCCATGGGCTACCTGCTGAGCCTGTTCCTCGTGCTCCTCGACGCCGCGATCGCCGGCGTCGCCGTGCGCGAGCTGATCCGCCGGGGGTCGAACCGATGACCACCCCGCACAACGGCGACTGGGACGACGACCTGGCCGACGTCCTGCAGAGGCTCGTCACCCTCGCCCCTCCCGCCTCCGCCCCGTCGGCCCCGCCCGTTCCGCCGGTGCCGTCCACGCCGCCCACGGTCCCGCCCCAGGGCCCGGACGCCGTGGCCGGCACCGGGCCGGTGGTCGACGAGTGGTGGCGCAAGTCGGGCCCCGTCGTCCACACCCCCGTCCTGCTCGGCGGCGACCAGAGCGCCCGGCCGTCCTTCGAGGCCGCCGCGCAGGCGTTCTGGGCGCCGGTCGGCCGGATCCTGTCCGAGCAGGTCCCCACGATCGCCTCGCAGGTCGGACAGCAGGTCACCCGGCTGATGACCGAGACCGAGGCCCAGCGCGCGGCCCGCGAGCAGGTCCAGTACGAGACCCTGGTCGCCCAGCAGCGCGCCGAGCGCGACGCCGCGTTCGCCGTCGCCGGCGAAACCGCCGAGCAGCGGGCCGAGCGCCACCGCGTCGAGCAGCTGCTCGCGCCCGGCCACCGCCGGGACGACCTCGTCGGCATGGTCGACCTGCTCGCCGAGCGGATCGGCGAGACCCCCGAGGAGCGGGACACCCGCCGCCGGGCCGAGCACGAGCTGGACCGGCAGCGGGCCCGCGCCCGGGAGGACGCCGAGCGCGCGGCCGCCGGGGAGACCCCCGAGCAGCGCACCCGCCGCCACCGCGAGCAGCAGCTCGCCGACCAGCGCGAGGCCCGCACCCGGGCCCGCCGCCGGCGCCGCCGCGCCGCCCGCACCACCGGCCCGTCGGAACGCACCCGCCGCTTCCGCCGCTGGTGCGTGCTCACCGCGATCAGCGCCACCGGCGGCTGGGCGACCGGCCTGGTGCCACTGATCGCCCCGGGCGGGCCGTTCGTCGGCCTGCTGGTCGCCGCCTTCGGCTGGGCCCTGGACCTCCAGGTCCGCGACCGCGGCCGCCAGCGCGTCTCCGAGGTCACCGGCCCCTTCCCGCTGATCACCCTCGTCGCCCTGCGCGTGCCGGTCGCCTCCGGCCTGGCCGTGGCCGCCGGCGTCGACCGCCTCTTCGCCGCCCTCCCCCTCCACTGACCGAAGGAGACACCCCATGAGCAGCCTCATCGCCCTCGGCACGGGCGGCGCCGCCACCGTCACCACCATGTACCTGTACGTCGGCGTGCGCGGCAAGAACAAGATCAACGTCGCCGACGAGCACGTCCCCTACTGGGCGTTCGGAATCGGCCTGCTGTCGGCCAACGCGGGCACCGCCTTCCAGCAGCTCGCGGGCATCGGCCAGCAGCTGAGCAGTTCCTTCCAGGGGAACGCCGCCCTGGGGGAGTGGCAGACCGGCGCCACCGCCGCAGTCCTGACCATCGCCGTGTTCGGCCTCAAGCCGAAGCCGTGGAAGGACGCGCTGTGCGGCGCCGTCGCCCCGTCCCTGTTCGCCGCCGCCGGCGGACTCTGGGCCCTGCCGGCCAGCATCCTCAGCGGGCTCATCACCTCGTTCATCGGCTGACCGCCGTGACCGAGAAGATCATCCCCACCGAGAGGCTGATCCCGACCCTGCTCTACCCGGTCACCGGCCTCGTCGCGGGCACACCCGTCCTCGTCCGCAAACTGACGGCGCCCCAGCGCGAGCGCCGGGCCGAGGCCGCCGCCCTCAAGGCCAAGCGCGACGAGATCACCACCCAGGCCGCCGAAGCCGCCGAGGCCGCCTTCACCCAGAAGCTCCTGGCCGAGGCGGACCCGGTCAAGCGCGCCGCCATGCTCCAGGCCCAGGAGGCCGCGCAGGTCACGGCCCGCCAGGTCGAGCTGGAGCAGGCCAAGGCCGCCCGCAAGGAACAGCGGAGCAGGCTCGGCGACACCGCCGGCGCGGCGGCCCTGCTGCTGATCGTCGGCGGCCCCCTGGTCTGGTCCCTCGCCCGCCCCTGGATCCAGCCCGGCATCGGCGTCCTCCTCGGGGCCTGGTGGATCGCCGCCCTGATCCACGCCCCCGCCCACGGGAAGGACGCCCCGGCCGAGGGCCAGGAGGACCAGGACCAGCCGGTGCCCGCGGTCGAGGAGAAACCCGCCGAGGAGGACCCCGTCGAGGCTCCCCAGGCGACCGTCCCGACCCCCGTCGAGGCCCACTCCCTGACCGCCTGCCTGACGGCCTCCGGCAGCTCCGTTCTGCTGACCCGGCTGGCCGCCGATCTGGGCGCCGCCCACCCCTCCTGGACGGGCTCCACCAAGGCCGTCCGCGCGCTCCTCTCGGAGGCCGGCGTCCCGGTCCGCGAGGGGGTCCGCACTCCGGACGGCAACGGGCCCGGCGTCCACCACCAGGACGTGCCCCCGCTCCCCTCCCCTCCCGAGACCCCCGCTGTTGCCAACGTTGGCCCAGGTCAGAGTGCCAACGCCAACACCAACAACGCCCGGGAGTGGTCCACCCGAGAGGGGTTCGTCATGCAGACCGACCCCGACAACCCGGCTCGAACGATCATCGTCGGCCGCACCACCGCCGCCTGAACCTCCCCTTCGGCCCGCGCCCGGCACCGCCCGGGCGCGGGCCGCTCGCTCCGTACGAAAGAAGCCGCGTTGAGCACCGAGGCCACGCACCCGAACGTGATCCCGTTCCGGCCCGAGCCCGCCGAGATCAAGGCCGCCGAGCAGGCCGTCATCGGCGCCGCCCTGCTCGACCCCGTCCAGATCCCCGCGCTGGCCGCCCAGCTCGGCGATCCCGGCGCGTTCTACCACCCCGCGCACGAGACGATCTGGCGTGCCATCACCCGCATGGCCGACGGTGAGCGGCCGGTGGACCCGCTGCTGCTGACCGGTGTCCTGCGCGCGCAGGGCGACCTCGGCCGGGTCGGCGGGCCCGGCTACCTGCACGCCTGCGTCGAGGCGACCCCGACCGCGGCGAACGGCGACTACTACGCCGAGATCGTGCGCGTGGCCGCCGAGCGCCGCCGGATCAACACCGCGACCAGCCGCCTGGCCCACATGGCCGGCGACGGCCAGGCGGACCTGGACGACGTGCGCGCCGCCGCCCTGGCCGCGCTCGCCGACCTCGCCACCGGCGAGAGCTGGCTCGACCCCGTCCCGCTCGGCTCCCACGGCACCCTGCCCACCTTCCCCGTCCACGCCCTCCCGACGTGGGTCGGCGCCTACGTCGCCGCGGTCGCGGAGTTCACCCAGACCCCGCCCGACATGGCCGCCACCATGGGCCTCGCGGCGCTGTCGACGGCCGCCGGCGGGCGGGTCGGCGTGGAGATCCGGCCCGGCTGGCGCGAGCAGTCGAACCTCTACCTGGTGTGCGCGATGCCCCCGGCCAGCCGCAAGTCCGACGTCTTCGCGTTCATGACCGCACCGGTCTACCGCGTCGAGGACGAGCTCCGCGCCGAGGCCCGCGCCCGGATCATCGAGGCCGAGACCGCCAAGGAGACCGCGCTCGCCGAGGTCGACGCCCTCATGGCCAGGGCCCGAAAGAACCCCGACCTCGACCGCGCCCACCTGGTCGCCGAGATCTCCGCCGCCCGGATGATCGCCGACGAGATCGTCGTCCCGCCCAGCCCCCGCCTGACCCTGTCCGGGGACATCACCCCCGAGACGGTCACACACCAGCTCGGCGTGCACCGGTGCCTGGCCGCGCTCTCCCCCGAGGGCGACCTGTTCGACAGCATCGTCGGCCGCTACAGCAGCAAGCCGAACCTGGGCGTGTTCCTCCAGGCCCACAAGGGCGAGCGGCTGCAGGCCGACCGGATCACCCGCGAACAGCCCACCGTCGACAAGCCCGCGCTCACCATCGGCGTCACCCCGCAGCCCGCCGTCCTCCAGGAGCTCGGCGCCGCCCCCGGCGCCCGGGACCGGGGCCTGCTCGCCCGCTTCCTGTACTCCCTGCCGCCCTCCAACCTCGGCTACCGCAAGATCCGCACCACCCCCGTCCCCGAGCAGGTCGCCGCCGCCTACGACCTGCGCCTCACCGCACTCCTGCACACGCTCACCGCCCTCGACGAGCCGGTCACCGTCAGGATGACCGCGGCCGCCGACCTCGCCGTGGAGAAGCTGCAGGAGAAGTTCGAGGTCCAGCTCCGCCCGGACGAGCCGCTCGCCCACATCAAGGACTGGGCCGGCAAGCTCGTCGGCCACATCGCCCGCATCGCTGTCCTGCTGCACCTCGCCGACCGGGTCACCGGCGACTGGCGCGCACCCGTCGAGGCCGCCACCGTCGACCGGGCCGCCGAGATCGCCGAGTACTACACCGCGCACACCCTCGCCGTCTTCGACCTCATCGCCGCCGACCCCGCCACCGAGGACGCCCACGCCCTCCTCCAATGGCTCCGGCGCCCGAAGAAGGACGGCACCCACCGCACTCACATCAAGGCCCACGACGCCGTCGCGTCGTCCCGGCGGTTCAAGAAGGTCGCCGACGTCGAACCCGCCTTGAACCTGCTCGAACAGCACGGCTGGCTCCGCACCGACCAGCCGCCCGCCGGCGGCCAACGCGGCCGCCAAGCGGCAGTTACCTACCGTGTCCACCCGGCCGTGAGCACCCCCATGGACGGGGCCGAAGCCCCGTAACCGTCAGGGATGTCAGGGAAAATCCCTGACCAGCGAAAACGTCGCCGGACGGCCTGTCAGGGAACGTCAGGGATGTCAGGGAAAAGGCGATTTTCCCTGACATCCCTGACAATCCCTGACGCCCTGCCAGGAGCTAAAACCGCAGGTCAGCGATTTTCCCTGACATCCCTGACACTTTCCGCCCTCCGCGCCCGTCCGCGAGAGGTCCAGTAACGCTCCGCAACCACCATTCGCACCCGCCGATGGAGTCGCCGCCATGCCCACGCAGGACCCGAAGCTCAAGCTCGTCGAGGTACTCGAAGAGCTGGAGATGTCCCGCTCCGCCTTCTACCGCATGGTCGCCCGCGGGAAGGGCCCGAAGCTCATGAAGCTCCCCAACAACCAGATCCGTGTCCGCCGCAGCGCCCTCGACGTGTGGTGGGCCGAGCAGGAGGTCGCCGCCTGATGCCCACCTCGTACAAGGTGAAGTTCTGGGAGCACCGCCACCGGCCGGACCGGCGGACGCCGTGGATGGTGCGGTGGACGGTGGCCGGCCGGGAGTTCTCCGAGTCCTACCTGACGAAGACCCAGGCCGACGGCCGGAAGGCCGAGCTGCTGGTTGCCGTCGCCTCGCACCAGCCGTTCGACGTCGAGACGGGCCTGCCGCTGGCCGAGCTGCGGAAGCGCCAGCAGGAGGAGAACGCCGTCTCCTGGTACCAGCCCGGCCGGAACTACGTGGAGGCCCGGTGGGACGGGGCGCCGGCGAAGACGCGGACGACATGGGCCGACGCGCTGGCGACCGTGACGTTCGAGCTGGTCAGCAGCAAGGTCGGGATGCCGGACAAGCGGGTCGTCCGGCGGGCGCTGTACGGCTGGGCCTTCAACATGAACCGGTGGACCGACGAGCCGCCGGTCGACGTCGCCAAGGCGCTGGCGTGGGTCGCACGGCACTCGGTGGACGTCTCGGAGCTGGAGGACCCGAAGGTGGTCCGGAAGCTGCTGGCCGCGCTGTCGGTGAAGTTGGACGGCACGAAGGCCGCCGCGTCCACGATCCTTCGCAAGCGCCGGATCCTCCACCACGTCATCGGCCGGGCCGTCGAGGACGGGCTGCTGACCGCCAATCCGCTGCCGCTGGTCCAGTGGCAGCCGCCGCAGGTCGAGGAGGAGGTCGACCCCGAGTACGTGATGAGCCCGGAGCAGGCCGCCGCGATGCTGGAGGCCGTCGGGCGCCAGGGACGGCGCGGGCCGCGGCTGGTGGCGTTCTTCGGGTGCATCTACTACGCCGGGATGCGGCCCGGGGAGGTCGTCCACCTGCGCAAGGATCGCTGCGTGCTGCCTGCGGAGGGGTGGGGGAAGCTCAACCTCAACGGGAACAGCCCCCGGGTGGGGTCCGCCTGGACGGACACCGGCGCCTCGCACGACCCCCGGGGCCTGAAGCACCGCGCCGAGAAGGCCACCAGGCCGGTCCCGATCCCGCCGGAGCTCGTGCAGCTGCTCCGGCAGCACATCGAGGCGTACGGCACGGCGCCGGACGGCCGGCTGTTCCGGACCTTCCGCGACGGCATGGTGCAGGAGAGCGGGTACGGGGTCGTGTGGGCGGCGGCCAGGGCCGAGGTCCTGAGCCCGGACGAGCAGGCAACGCCCTTGGCGAAGCGGCCGTACGACGGCCGGCACGCCGGGATCTCGCTGTGGCTGGCCTCCGGAGTGGCTCCGGCCGAGTGCGCGCGGCGCGCCGGGCACAGCATCGCCGTCCTCCTCCGCGTCTACGCGAAGTGCATCCACGGTGACGAAGACCACGCCAACCGGCTGATCGCCGAACGCCTCCAGCGCCGGCCCGGCTGATCCTGGTCCGCGCCTGGTCCGGAACCGCTGGTCAAAGCCGGGATCCGGGCGGCATCAGGTGGGACAAACCTCGCGAAATGGCCACGACGGCACGGCGGGTGTTCGAATAAACAAAAACAGCCTCTGATCCGCGTTTCCGCAGATCAGAGGCTGTTTTTCTATCCTGTGGCTGGTGCAGGGTTCGAACCTGCGTAGCTTGCGCGACAGATTTACAGTCTGCTCCCTTTGGCCGCTCGGGCAACCAGCCAGGATGTTTGTCTTCCGGGGCTTGCCCCGTTCGACTGGGTAAACCTTACCCGATGCCGGGGGGTGGTTCGCCACCCGGTTCCGCGGGGCCGGACGGGCGGGTGCGGTGCGGGCGTCCCGGGCGGGGTCGGGGGTCGGCTGGATAGGCTGGGACGGCGGACGCCCGGTGGGGCGGGCCGTGTCAGTGCAGCCAGAACATCAAGGAGACCAACACCCATGGCCGACTCCAGTTTCGACATCGTCTCGAAGGTCGAGTGGCAGGAGGTCGACAACGCGATCAACCAGACCTCCCGCGAGATCTCCACGCGCTTCGACTTCAAGAACGTCGGTGCCGAGATCAAGCGCTCCGGCGAGACGATCGAGATGAAGGCCAACGGCGAGGAGCGCGTCAAGGCGATCCTGGACGTGCTCCAGAGCAAGTTCATCAAGCGCGGCCTGTCGCTCAAGGCGCTGGACGCCAAGGAGCCGCAGCTGTCCGGCAAGGAGTACAAGATCTTCGCGGACATCAAGGAGGGCATCTCCCAGGACGATGCCAAGAAGGTCGCGAAGATCATCCGGGACGAGGGTCCGAAGGGCGTCAAGGCCCAGGTCCAGGGCGACGAGCTCCGGGTGACCTCGAAGAGCCGTGACGACCTCCAGACCGTGCAGGCCCTGCTCAAGGGCAAGGACCTGGACTTCGCGCTGCAGTACGTGAACTACCGCTAGGCGCGGGCCGCCGCCGGGGCGGCGACCGGGCGAGGGCGCGGTGACGGGGACAGCCCCGTCGCCGCGCCCTCGTCGTGCTCCCCGGTCGCGCTCCGCCCGTCGGCGGTGGAGGTCCGGGCAGCGGGCGGCCCCGGCCGGAAGCCCTGGGTGGGCTTCCGGCCGGGGCTGTCGTCAGCCGGTCGTCGTCAGCCGGTCGCCGTCGGCGTCAGCGGGTGGCGGCGGCTGCCGCCACCGCGTCGCCGAGGGCCTTGGTCCGGGACTCGAGGGTCGCCAGCTGGTCCGCCAGGGAGGCCGGCGGGGCCGGGACGGCCGGGGTGACCGCGGTCGGGGGTGTCACGGTCGGCGGCGGGGTGGGGAGGGTCGGGAGGGTGGGCGGCGTCGGGAGCTGGCCGAGCAGCCCCTGGAGGGTGCTCTCCAGGGAGGCCAGGAGTTGCTGGACGACGCCGAGGTCGACCCCTCCGAGTAGGGCGGGGACCGCCGAGAGCAGGCCGCCGACGAGATCGAGCACGCCGCCGAGGGCGGAGGTCGGGTCGGGGGCGTCGGCGGGGAGCGCCGGGGCGGCCGGCAGGCCCGGGGCGGCGGGAGCCGCAGGAACGGCGGGCGCGGCGGGAGCCGCCGGGATCCCCGGTGCCGCGGGGAGATCCGGCAGGGCGGGCAGGGCGGGGAAGCCCGCCGGCAGCATCGGGGCGTTGGGGGGCGCCGGGACTGCGGGGAGGCCGGGGACGGTCACGGGGGTGATGGAGAAGGTCGTGCGGTGGGGGGCGTCGGCTCCGTTGCCGACGGCGGCGGAGGCTGTCGCGACCGGGGTCAGCGCGAGGGCTGCGGTCAGCGCGGCGGCCGTCCAGGTGGTGCGCATGGGGGATGCTTTCCTCTCGGTACAGATCGGGCGTCAGGCCTGATTCGGAGATCGGGCGTCATGCCTGACCTGATTCACACCGTGGGGCAGCCCCCTTGGCCCAGCCACCGCGTGTACGCCGAACGGTGCACGACACGCGGTGACACGCGACGACACGCGGTGGGTGAGTGGGTGAGTGGGTGAGTGGGTGAGAGGTCGTCCGGCCGGCCGGGCGTCAGCCGCCGGACACCCAGGAGGCCGTGGCCCGGTGGGCCCCGAGCCCGACCGCGTCGAACTCGTCGCGGGCGTCGTCGCCCTCCCCCACCCGGGCGCCGAGCCGCCGCAGGGCCTGGGAGATCGGACTGCCCTCGGGCGGGAAGGGTTCGAACTCACCGCTGGTGACGGGGCCGACGTCGAGCCGGCCGTCGGCCCAGACGGCGGCGCGCTGGGTGCCGGTGCCGCCGAAGTAGTCGGCCTCGACGCAGGCGATCGGCGCGGCCTTGGACCAGGCGGCGAGCCGGCGTTCGAGGCCGTCCGGGAACCAGTCGAACGGCACCGGGCCGGAGGCGCGCGGAGCCGCCGGGGCGGACGGTGCTCCCTGGGCGGACGGGGCTCCCGGGGCCGGCGGAGTCCCCTCCCCGCCGCGGAAGGCGGCCAGGAACTCGGGGGTCGCCGGTATCAGTGCCAGCCCCTGGGCGAGCGGCCGCGGGCGGGCGGCCGGAACCTCGGCGGCCGCCACCGCGACCAGCTCCGCCGGGCCGATCAGCGCCTGAAGTTCGTATGACATTCAGTCATCCTGAACCATGGCACCGACAGTCCGCCCGACGTTTACGATTCCGTGCCCGGCCCGCCGTCGTTCCGGGAGCCGACGGCCGGGGACGGCTCCGGAGCCGGAGCAGCGGACGGGTCCGGGGACGGGGCCGAGCCGGCCGCCGGGGCGGGGCCGACGCCGTACAGCAGGGTGAACAGGGTCACGTCCACCGCGTCCTCGGCGACGCTGTTCCCCTCGGCGTGCAATTCGTCGAACACCGCCACGAGTTGGCGACGCAACCGGATCAGCCGCTCAGGGGCGACCCGGTAGGTGAAGTGCGAGAAGAGACCCGACAGCGCGCCCGAGCCGTCCCGGGAGAAGTCGACCCGGCCGGCCGTCGCGTCGGCGCGGAAGTCGCCGCGGACCCGGTCCATCGCGGCGAGCATCGCGTCGTAGGCGTCGTTCCTGGTCGGGGAGTCGGACGAGAAGATCTCCGGGGCGAGCCGGAGCGACTCCTGTGCCGGGCCGTACCGGCTCTCGACGATGCCGGAGACCAGGCGGGTGCCGGCGACCCGGATCAACCCGGCCTTCTCCAGCTGCTTGATGTGGCGGTAGAGCTTGGTCTGCGGCTCGTCGAGCGCGGCCGCGATCTCCTTCGCGGTCAGCGGACCGGTCCCGGCCGCGGCCATCAGGACGTCGAGGATCGCCAGCCGCAGCGGGTCGGCCAGGGCCTTGAGGGTGGCGGCGTCCTCCACCCGGCGCTCCTTGAGCACGGCGGGACCGGCATCGTCCCCGTTCACGACGCCCCCGGCGTTCTGGGCGCTCTCGGCGTCCTCGGCGTTCTCGACCACGGCCTCACCCTCGCAGATCGCCGACGCTCCGGGCAATCACACCTTCACTCTTGCGCAAGCACTCACCATCACGCCATCATTCACGATGTTGTGAATGGTTACGCCACAGTGAGTGGCAGCCGACGGAGGGGCGGGCGAATGAGCACGGGCACCACGGCAGCGAGCACGACAACGAGCGCCGCGATCAGCGCGGGGAGGACGACGACGGACGGGGCGACGACGACCCCGCCCGTCCCACTGCGGCGCAACCGGCGCTTCCAGGCCCTCTGGGCCGGTCAGGCCGCCTCCACCCTCGGCCTGCAGATCATCGACACCGCGTACCCCCTGCTGCTCCTGGCGCTCACCGGCTCCTCGACGCTCGCCGCCGCGTTCGGGGCACTGCAGATCGGCGCGTCCGTGCTCTTCGGCATCCACGGCGGCTCGGTCGCCGACCGGTACGACCGCCGCCGGATCCTGATCATCGGCGACACCACCCGGCTGATCGCCTGCGCCAGCGTGCCGCTCGCCCTGGCGCTGGACCGGCTCACGGTCGTGCACAGCCTGCTGGTCGCCGTGGTGGTCGGCGCGACCATCGCCTACACCGGTCCGGTCCGACTGCTCGCGGTGCGCTCAGTGGTCCCACCGGAGCAGCTGCGGCAGGCGCTGGCGCAGGACGAGGCGCGGATGAGCGGCGCCGGCCTGATCGGGCCGCCGCTGGCGGGCGCGCTGTTCGGGCTGGGCCGGGCGGCGCCGTTCGTCGGTACGGCCCTCACCTCGCTGCTCGCGCTGGTCGTCGCGGTACTGGTCCGCTTCCCGGGCCGCCCGGAGTCCGCGGCCGGCACCGCCGGAGCCGCAGCCGCCGGGACCACCGGGCGCACCGGGCGCACCGGGCCCACCGCCCTGGCCGGCTACCGCTACCTGGCGCGCAACGCCCTGCTCCGCCCGATCCTCGCCGTCGTCCTGCTGATCAACCTCGCCGGCGCCGCGATGCTGCTGCCGGTGATGGTCGTCCTGCGAGGCCAGGGCACCTCGGACAGCGGGATCGGGCTGGCACTGGCCGGCGAGGCGGTCGGCGCGCTGGCCGGCGCCCTCCTGGTGCGCCGGCTGCACCGGCTGGCCGGGCCAGGGACGCTGCTGCTCGCGGTGTCCTGGCTGACCGTCCCGGTGGTCCTCGCGCCGCTGCTGCCCGGCGGACCGGCCACCGTCTTCGCGGGGCTGTTCCTGGTGGGCCTGGGCGTCCCGACACTGCGGGTGATGATCGACGTCCTGGTGTTCCAGCAGGTCCCGGACGCCCTCCGGGGGCGGGTGATCGCCGCGACGATGACGATGTTCACGGTCGGGATGCCGGCCGGGACGGTCGGCAGCGGGCTGCTGCTCGACCGGCTGTCCCCCGCCGCCGCGCTGGGCACGGTGGCCGCCCTGCTCGCCGCGGGCCTGGTCCCGGCGACGGCCGGACGGACGCTGCGCCGCGCCACCTGGCCGGAGCGCACGGCAGCGTGACCCCACCACAGCCCCCGCTCTCCGACCACCACCCCTCCGGCCCCCTCCGTCCACCTCCCCTTTCAGCACCACCACCCTCCTGACCACCACCCCTTCAGCACCACCACCCTCCTGACCACCGCTCACCCGGCCGGACGCACGCCGCATGCGGCCGCATCGCCAACCGGGTGAACTGGCCGGGTACGGCCCGCCCCGGGGCCACACCCCGGACCAGTGCTGTCGGGCCACCCCAGGAGGACCCATGAGTTCCATGGACATACCGTCGTCCGGCCGGGGCAGTCCCGGCACAGGCGCACCCCTCGGCGGCACCTCCGGCGGAGGCACCTCCGGCGGCGCACCGGACGGCCCGTCGCAGCGGTCGGCCCGCGAGCGCAGCGGCTCGGTGGCCACCAGGATCGCCAATGCGCCCCGGATGTCCTGGCTGACGCTCGCCCTGATGACCACCAGTTCGGTCGCCAGCCTGCGCGCCGCGCCCACCATGGCGGTCTACGGCCTCGCCTGCGTCTTCCTCTACCTGCTCCCGGCGATCGTCTTCCTGCTGCCGACCGCGCTGGTCTCGGCCGAGCTGGCGTCCGGGTGGGAGGGCGGCGTCTACCGCTGGGTGTCGGAGGGCCTGTCGAAGCCCCTCGGCTTCCTCGCCGTCTGGTGCCAGTTCGCGATGACGATCTTCTACTACCCGTCCCTGCTCGCATACGTGGCCTCGACCATCGCCTATGTCGTCAACCCCGCGCTGGCGAGCAACGGCCTGTACACCGCGATCGTGATCATGGTGCTCTACTGGGCCGGCGTCTGGGTGTCCTCCCGGGGCACCAAGGCGGTGGCCGGGCTCTCCTCGATGGGCCTGGTCATCGGGACGCTGATCCCCGGCACGCTGCTCGTCGTGCTCGGCATGGTCTTCCTCGGCCAGGGCAACCAGTCCGCCGCGCCGATGAACGCCTCGCACATCTTCCCGCAGTGGACCGGCCTGGCCAGCCTGGTGCTGATCGTCAACAACTTCCTCAGCTACTCCGGCATGGAGATGAACGCGGTGCACGTCTCCTCGCTGCGCGACCCCGCCAAGGAGTTCCCGCGCTCGATGTTCACCGCCTCGGGGATGGTGCTGGCGATCTTCATCCTCCCGGCGCTGGCGATCAGCTGGGTGGTGCCGTCCGCCGAGCTCAGCCTGACGGCCGGCGTGATGCAGGCCTTCGACGCCTTCTTCCAGTACTTCCACATCGGCTGGCTGACCCCGGTGATCGCGGTGGCGCTGGTCGCCGCCTCGCTCGGCGGCATGCTCACCTGGCTCGCCGGGCCGTCCAAGGGCCTGCTGCTGATCTCCCGCCAGGAGGGCTACCTCCCGCCGTTCCTGCAGCGGCTCAACAAGGAGGGCATCCAGCAGAACCTGCTGGTCACCCAGGGTGTGGTCACCACCGTGATCGCCCTCGCCTACGCGCTGATCCCGAACGTCTCCAGTGCCTACTGGGTCTTCTCGGTGATCACCACCCAGGTGTACCTGATCGTCTACCTGCTGATGTTCGCCGCAGCGATCCGGCTGCGCCGCACCCAGCCCGACCACCCGCGCGGCTACCACGCCCCGGCGCTGGTCCCGATCGCGGTCACCGGCCTGGTGGCCTCGGCGGCGGCGATGGCGATCGGCTTCGTACCGTCCTCGCAGTTCGGCAGCGGCTCGGTCTGGTCGTACGTGCTGATCGTCGGCGGCGGACTGCTGGTGCTGGGCCTGTTGATCCCGTACCTGTTCCTGCGGCTGCGCAAGCCGGAGTGGCGCTCGCCCGAGGCACAGGCCGAGCTCGCCGCCCAGGAGGCCGCCGAACTCGGCGGGGCGGGGGCGGACGGCCCCCGGAACGACGGAGGTGCGGCATGACCGGCATGATGGCCTCCCGGCACCGCTGGATCTACCTCGGAGCGATCGTGCTGCTGGTCGGCATGCTGATCACCGGCCTGCTCACCTACACCCAGCTGCACCAGACCAACGAGGCCAACCGCAAAGCCGAGCAGCTGAGTTCGGCACTGAGCGCGGCCGGCTACCCGGTGCCCACGCAGAACCAGATCGTGCACACCCTGGGCGAGGACGGCGGAGCCGTCTGCGAGGACCCTGCCGACGCGCTGAAGCAGGCCCAGTGGAAGTACGGCATGTCCAACGGCGCGGCCGGCCCGGGTCAGCGCCCGGTGCTCTCCGACCGCGAGGTGGTCTTCGCCGAGTCGATCGTGCTCTCGGTGTACTGCCCGGACAAGCTCGCCGCCATCAAGGACAAGATCGCCGACCTCAAGCTCGACGACACCGTCCGCAACTGACGCCCGGCCCCAGCTCCCGCAGGAGACCCCCATGACCGACGAACTCGCCCGCCGGATCGCCGACCTGATGCCGCGCGCCAAGGCCGACCTCGCCGAACTGGTCGCCCTCCCCTCCGTCGCCGACCCGCGCCAGTACCCGCCCGAGAACTGCCGCCGGGCCGCGGAGTGGGTCGCCGCGGCCTTCACCGAGGCCGGACTGCGCGACGTCCACCTGGAGGAGACCCCGGACGGCAGCCACGCCGTGGTGGGCCACCGCCCGCCGCCGCCCGGCGCGCCGACCGTCCTGCTCTACGCCCACTACGACGTCCAGCCTCCGCTCGACGACGCCGCCTGGACCTCCCCGCCGTTCGAGCTGACCGAGCGCGACGGCCGCTGGTACGGGCGCGGCACCGCCGACTGCAAGGGCAACATCGTCATGCACCTCACCGCGCTGCGGGCCCTCGGCGACGACCTCCCGGTCGGCCTCAAGCTGGTCGTCGAGGGCTCGGAGGAGCAGGGCACCGGCGGCCTGGAGGCCTATGTGCCGCCGCACGCGGGCGAGTTGCACGCGGACGCGCTGCTGGTCTGCGACACCGGGAACGCCGCCGTCGGCGTCCCCACCGCCACCACCTCGCTGCGCGGTCTGGCGAACGTGGTCGTCACCGTCTCCGCGCTCGGCGGCGACATGCACTCCGGCATGTTCGGCGGCCCGGCCCCGGACGCGCTGGCCGCGCTGATCCGGGTGCTCGACTCGCTGCGCGACACCGACGGCGGTACCCGGATCGACGGGCTGGACTGCACCGGAACCTGGGCCGGGGTCGGCTACGACGAGCAGCAGTTCCGCACCGACGCCGGCGTCCTGGACGGGGTCCGGCTGACCGGCTCCGGCACCGTCGCCGACCGGCTGTGGGCCCGGCCCGCCGTCACCGTGCTCGGCATCGACTGCCCGCCCGTGGTGGGGTCCGCCGCCGCGATCCCGGCCACCGCCCGGGCCCGGGTCAGCCTGCGCGTGCCGCCCGGGACCGACCCGGGCACGGCCAGGGACGCGCTCACCGCCCACCTGGAGGCCGCCGCGCCGTGGGGCGTGCGGATCGAGGTGGCCCCGGAGAGCACCGGTTCGCCGTTCCGCGCCGCCACCGGCGGGCCGGCGTACTCCGCGCTCGACAAGGCGATGCAGGAGGTCTACGGACGGCCGATGTCCTTCCTCGGCCAGGGCGGCTCGATCCCGCTCTGCAATGTGTTCGCCCAGGCCTTCCCGGAGGCGGAGATCATCCTGATGGGCGTCGAGGAGCCGCGCTGCCTCATCCACGCGCCCAACGAGAGCGTCGACCCCACCGAGATCGAGCACATGGCCAACGTCGAGGCGCTCTTCCTCCGGCACTACGCCGACTCGCACCGGCCGTGACGCGACGGCGCCGCCCGTGACCACCCCGCACCGACCGCCGCCCGCATCCGTGCCCGCGCCCGTACCCGCACCCGTGACGAACACGCACCACCCGTGCTGGAGTTGACGCGCAACCGGCCCGCCCGTCGACCGCACCGCACCGCACCGTCAGGAGACCCGCATGCCCCCGCCTGGAGAGTCCCGCATGCCCCGCCCCTTCACCGCCGAGGACTACCGCACCCGCCTCGACCGGGCCACCGCCGCCGCCACCGCCGCCGGACTCGCCGGACTGGTCGTCGCCCCCGGCCCGGACCTCGTCCACCTGACCGGCTACCGGCCGACCGCGGTCACCGAACGGCTCACCGCCCTCGTCCTCACCGCCGGACGCGAGCCCGTGCTGATCGTCCCCGCCCTGGAGCGCCCCGACGCCGAGCGGGCCGAGGGCGCCCCCGCCGTCCGGCTGCTCGACTGGACCGACGGCCAGGACCCGTACGCCGCCGCCGTCCCGCTGCTGGACCCGGCCGGGCGGTACGGCGTCTCCGACAACACCTGGGCGATGCACCTGCTCGGCCTCCAGTCCGCCCTGCCGGGCGCCGGCTGGACCTCGCTCACCGAGACCCTGCCGATGCTGCGCGCGGTCAAGGGACCGGACGAGCTGGAGCGCCTCGCCGCGGCCGGCGGCGCCGCCGACGCCGCCTACCGGGGCATCCTGGAGGTGGAGTTCGCCGGCCGCCGGGAGACCGACGTGGCCGCCGACCTCAGCGCGCTGCTGATCCAGTACGGGCACAGCCAGGTCGACTTCACCGTGGTCGGCTCCGGCCCCAACGGCGCCAACCCGCACCACGAGGCCGGCGAGCGGATCATCGAGGCCGGCGACACCGTCGTGCTGGACTTCGGCGGCCTCAAGGACGGCTACGGCTCCGACACCACCCGCACCGTGCACGTCGGCACCGATGTGCCGGACGAGGTGCGGAAGGTCCACGACGTCGTCCGGCAGGCCCAGCAGACCGCGTTCGAGGCCGTCCGGCCCGGCGTCGCCTGCCAGGAGATCGACCGGATCGCCCGCCGGGTCATCACCGAGGCCGGGTACGGCGACTACTTCATCCACCGCACCGGGCACGGCATCGGCATCACCACGCACGAGCCGCCGTACCTGGTCGAGGGCGAGCAGCAGCCGCTCGTCCCCGGCATGTGCTTCTCGATCGAACCCGGCGTGTACCTGCCGGGCCGGTTCGGGGTGCGGATCGAGGACATCGTCACGGTCACCGAGCAGGGCGGCCGACGGTTCAACAACACCCCGCACGAGCTCGGCATCGTGTCCTGACGCCGGCGCGGGAGACCGGAGCCCCGGGAGCCCCGGGACCACCCGGTCGGCCGTCGCCGCACTGCACCAACCGGGGCAATTCTGAACCCTTCCTGAACGGACCGGACGTTCGCACCGAGAGTTCTCCAAGAATGCCTTGCTAGCTTCGACCGGCATGACCAGAATGCTCCGCCCGGCGCCGCCCACCCCGTCCGCGAGCGCCGGGCGGCTGCGTCCGGCCACCGGTCCCCGGAGCGGCCGGCGCACCGGCGCCGCCGCCCGCCTCCGGCTGCTGGCGTGGCCGCTCTACCTCGCCGCCCTGCTGTGGTACCTGCGGGCCTACGGCCTGCCGTACACCAATGACCTGGTCTTCCTGTGGCTGATCGGTGCGCTGGTGGCCGCCGGTGTGCACAGCGGCCACGGTCCCCGCGGCTTCCTGCTGGTGCTGCGCGACTGGGTCCCGGTGATGGCCGTCGTCTGGACGTACTCGCTGCTGCGGGGCTACGGCGCGCACACCCCCTGGGGCCCGTACCTGTGGCCGCAGCAGCGCGCCGACGAACTCCTCGGCTTCGGCGAGACCCTGACGGTCCGGCTCCAGCACGGGCTGTACACGCCCGGCGCGCCGCACTGGTACGACTACGCCGCGGTCACCGTCTACATGTCGCACTTCTTCACGGTCTTCGTGGTGCTCGCGGTGCTCTGGCGCCGCCGCCACGACCGGTTCCGGCACCTGCTCACCTGCTACCTGGTGCTGACCTTCGCCGGCTTCGCGACCTACATCCTCTACCCGGCGGTGCCGCCGTGGCTGGCCTCCCAGGAGGGCCACCTGCCGGCCCTGACCCGGGTGGTCTCGGACGTGCTCGGCCAGAGCGGACTGCCCCGGGCCGCCTCGGTGTTCGAGAACGGCAGCCAGTTCGCCAACGACGTCGCGGCGATGCCCTCGCTGCACTCGGCGTACCCGGCGATGCTGCTGTTCTTCTTCTGGCCGACCGCCACCCGGTGGGTGCGGGCGCTGCTGGTCGCCTACCCGCTCGCGATGACCTTCACCCTGGTGTACGGGGCGGAGCACTTCCTGGTGGACGTCTTCGTCGGCTGGGCGTACGCGGCGGCGGCGGTGTACGGCGTGCGGTGGCTGCGGGAGCGGCGGCGGACCAGGTCGCTGGCGGCGAGCGGGCCGGCTCCGGTCCCCGCGGCGGCGGAGGCGGGCGTCCGGGCCACGGCCGGCACCGGCAGACTGGACCCGTGACCCACAAGCCCACCAGGAACCCCGCGCCGGGCGCGGTGGCCAAGCCGACCGCCGAGCAGCTGCTCGGCGCCCGTGACAGCACGATCGAGGACATCACCGCCCCCGGTCTGCGCGTGCTGTTCTGCGGCATCAACCCCGGGCTGTGGTCCGGCGCCACCGGCCACCACTTCGCCCGGCCCGGCAACCGCTTCTGGCCCGCGCTGCACCGCTCCGGCTTCACCCCGCGGCAGTTCCGCCCGGACGAGCAGCGGCAGTTGCTCGGCCTCGGCCTCGGCATCACCAACGTCGCCCCGCGCGCCACCGCCAAGGCCGACGAGCTGACCGCCGAGGAGCTGCGCGCGGGCGGCGCGGCGCTCGCCGAACGGGTGCTGCGACTGCGGCCGCGCGCCCTGGCGGTGCTCGGCATCGGCGCCTACCGCACCGCCTTCGGGCGGCGGACGGCGTCGATCGGACGGCAGGAGCAGGGCATCGGCGACACCGCCGTCTGGGTGCTCCCCAACCCCAGCGGTCTCAACGCCCACTACACCCTGGACGCGCTGGCGGCGGAGTTCGCCGGGCTCCGCGCGGCGCTGGACCGCGCGGACGGCCCGGCGGAAGAGCCGCTGGAGGAGCCGGCGGAGGAGTTGGCCGACGGCCCGGCGGAGGACCGGTCCGCCGGGCCGGCGGACCGCCGAGCCTGAGCCTCAGGCCGCCGTCAGCCCCTCGGGCAGGGCCCCGCCGCGCAGCTCCCGCAGCTCCCGGACCAGCGCCCGCACCGCCGCCGTGCCCGCGAGCTCCGGCGTCGTCACATACCCGACGTACCGGCTCGGCGGGTTCGGGCCGAGGTCGGTGACGGCCAGCCCGGGCGGGGCGCCGAGCAGGGCGGTCCGGGGCATGATCGCCATCCCCAGGCCCTGGGAGACCAGCGAGACGGCCACCGTGTCGTCCTCGACGTCGATGGTCGAGGGCGGGATCCAGTCCTGCCGGCCCCACCAGTCCCGGGTGTAGGAACCGCAGTTCTCGTCCCAGTCGACCAGCGGCAGCCCGCGCGGCGCCGGGTGCCCGGCCGGGTGCGCGAGCGCGTAGGTCTCCTCGAACAGCCGGGCCGCGACCAGGCCGGGCACGGGCGGCGGCGCGGCGGGGTCGAGGGTCGCGAGGCCGAGGTCGGCCCGGCCGTCGGCGACCTCCCCCGCGGTGCCCCGGCCGATCTCGCGGACGATCCGCACCCGCGGCGTCAGCCCCGGGTGCCGTGCGGTCAGCCGGGCCAGGACCGGTGGCAGCAGATGGGCGGCGACGCTGCGGAACGCGGCGATCCGCAGCGTCCCGGTGACCTCCCCGGCCCGGTCGCCCGCACCGGTCGCCCGCACCTCCGGGCCCATCACCGCCAACAGCCGCAGGATCCGCCGGGCGTACGCGACCGCCCGCTCCCCGGCCTCGGTGGGGCGCGCGCCGTGGCGCCCGCGCTCGAACAGCACCGCGCCGAGCTTCCGTTCGCAGGCGCGCACGGCGTGCGAGACGGCGGACTGGCTGCTGTCCAGGCGCGCGGCGGCGGCCGTGAAGCCCTGCTCCTCGGCCACGGCGACCAGGACGCGCAGTTCGTGCGGGGCGAGATCGGTCATGGCGGCGACGCTACCGGATCCATCGATTCCGTTCATGGAACCGCTCCATCCATCGACGGCGGCCCCTGCCCGGCCGCCCACCGGCTCCCTACGGTGATCTTCACCGCCCCGTTCGCACCCCTGGAGCCCCCGTGTCCCGCCCCACCGCCCGCGTCGTCCACCTCGTCTCCCGCCCGACCGGCGAGCCCACCGCCGACAACTTCGCCTTCCTCGACGAGACCGTCCCGCCGCTCGCCACCGGCGAGGCCCTGGTCGAGAACATCCACCAGTCCGTCGACCCGTACATGCGCGAGGAGATGGACGCGACCGGCGGCTGGCGGCTGCACGCCCCGCTGGAGGGCCGCACCCTGGGCCGGGTCGTCGAGTCCCGGACGCCCGCGCTCCCGGTCGGCACCCTCGTCCACCACCGCCGGGCCTGGCGCACCCTCTCCGTGGTCACCCCGGACGGGACCACCGTCCTGCCGGACTTCGCGGGCGTCCCGCTCAGCGCCCACCTCGGCATCCTCGGCGGCACCGGGCTGTCCGCCTGGGTCGGCCTGACCCGGATCGCCCGGCTGCGGCCCGAGGAGACGCTCTTCGTCTCGGCGGCCGCGGGCGGCGTCGGCACCGCCGTCGGCCGGATCGCCCGGCTGCTCGGCGCCGGCCGGATCGTCGGCAGCGCCGGCTCCGCCGCCAAGGTCCGTCACCTCACCGAGCACCTCGGTTTCGACGCCGCCTTCGACTACCACGAGGCGCCGATCACCGACCGGCTGCGCGAAGCCGCCCCGGACGGCCTGCACGTCTACTTCGACAACGTCGGCGGCGACCACCTGGAGGCCGCCGTCGACGCCCTGCGCGAGGGCGGCCGGATCGCCTGGTGCGGGGCGGTCGCCCAGTACAACAGCCTTCAGGCGCCGCCGCCCGCGCCGCGCAACCTCTTCGACGTGGTCGGCAAGAGCCTGCGGCTGGAGGGCTTCCTGGTCCGCAACCACCTCGACGCCCGGCCCGAGCTGTACGACTTCCTCGTCCCGCACCTGCGCTCCGGCGCCGTCCGCCCGGACGAGACGGTCGTCCGGGGCTTCGAGCACGTCGTCGACGCCTTCCTCGGCATGCTCAAGGGCGCCAACACCGGCAAGATGATCGTCCAGCTCGCCGACGAGCCGCGCTAGCGCGCGTCCCGGCCGGGCAACGAGAGCTCCAGCGCCGCCAGCCGCGCCGGGTCCGCGACCACCTCGAACCCGGCCACCCGGCCGTCCAGGACCTCGAACCGCAGCAGCAGCCGCAGCCGCCCGTCCGGCGCGATCGCCGCACAGACCTCGCCGTCCACCAGCACCGGCACCGCGAACCGTGCCCGCCGCCCGATCACCCGGGTCTCCCGGGCCACCGCCCCGGCGCCGCGCAGCAGCACCGGCCGCCCGGCGGGCAGCGCGGCCGGGTCGGCCCGGCGCACCACGTCCGGCGCGAGCACGGCGAGCAGCGCGTCCAGATCACCCCCGCGGGCGGCGGCCAGGAACGCGTCCACCACCTCGCGCTCCGCCGTCCCGTGCTCCGCGTCCGCCCCCCTGACCCGCTGCCGGGCCCGGCTCGCCAGCTTCTTCGCGGCCGCCGTGTTCCGCCCGACGATCGGCCCGATCTCGTCGAACGGCACCGCGAACCCGTCGTGCAGCACGAAGGCGACCCGCTCGGCCGGGCCCAGCCGGTCCAGCACCACCAGCATCGCCCGCCCCACCTCGTCGACCAGCTCCGCCTCCTCCTCCGGCCCGTCCACCGCCGCCTCGACCACCACCGGCTCGGACCGCCGCCCCCGCAGCACGTCCAGGCAGATCCGCGACACCACCGTGGTCAGCCACCCCGGCAGGTTCTCCAGCTCTGCCGGGTCCACCCGCTCCAGCCGCAGCCAGGCCTCCTGCACCGCGTCCTCGGCCTCCGCCGTCGACCCGAGCATCCGCCGCGCCACCGCCCCCAGCCGCGCCCGCTCGGCCTCGAACCGCACCGCCAGTTCCTCGCGCCCGTCCATCGGTCACCTTTCCGTCCGCGCCCTCGTCACGGGACTGACGATGCCCACCCCCCGAAGGTGACCAGGAGCCCTCCCATGCCCGCCTTGCTCCACCTCGACTCCAGCGCCGGCCCGCTCGAGCACTCCGTCAGCCGCCGTCTCACCGCCCGCTTCGCCCGCGCCTGGCAGGGCCGCCACCCGGACGCCGGCTACCGCCACCGCGACCTCGCGGCCGACCCCGTCCCACTGATCGGCCCCGGCTACGCCTCCCTCGGCATCCGCGTCGAACGACACGGCGCCCCCGTCCCGCTCGCCGACGTCCCGTCCTTCGCCACGACCCCGTCCGAGCACCACGAGTGGTCCCTGACCCACCCCCTGATCACCGAACTGCACGCCGCCGACACCCTGCTGCTGGGCGTCCCGATGTACAACTTCACCGTCCCGGCCGCCCTCAAGGCGTGGATCGACCGGATCACCTTCCCCGGCGCCCACACCGGCCGCCTCACCGCCACCCGCGTCGTCGTGGTCGCCGCCCGCGGCGGCGGTTACGGCCCCGGCACCCCGCGCGAGCCCTTCGACTTCCAGACCCCGTACCTGCGCGCCTGGTTCACCGAGCACCTCGGCGTCCCGGACGCCGGCCTCCGCTTCGTGCACGCCGAACTCACCCGCGCCACCGACATCCCCGCCCTCACCCCCTACCGCGACCTCGCCACCACCTCCCTCGGCACCGCCCGCACCACCCTGACCGCCCTCGCGCGCGCCTGAACACACCGAAGGGCCGGCGGGAGCACCCGCCGGCCCTTCTCCACGCTCGCTACCGCCCGCCCCAGGGCTCGTCCGTCGAGACGATCTCCCGCCCCAGCGGCATCAGCGACACCGGGATGAGCTTGAGGTTCGCCCAGCCGAACGGGATCCCGATGATCGACAGGAACAGCGGAATGCTGGTGACCAGGTGCATCAGCGCCAGCCACCACCCCGCGAACACCAGCCAGATCACATTGCCGACGCACGAGGGCGCCCCGGCGTCCGGCCGCTCCACGGCCTTCCGCCCGAACGGCCAGATCACGAACCCGGCCAGCCGGAACGACGCGATGCCGAAAGGGATGGTGATGATCAGGATGCAGCAGATGACACCGGCGATCACATAGCCGATCGCCATCCAGATGCCGCAGAAGATCAGCCAGATCACGTTGAGAACGAAGTCGATCACCTTCATGTCCGGCACCCTCTCACGCGCGACGACCGGCCCCTACGACCCAGATGCCCGCCGAGCTGCGTGTCTACGCGCCCGGGAACCGCATCTCAGGGACAACTCGGGGGCCGCACCTCGGGGTGCGGACGCGGGGCGGTCAGCGCTTCCGGGCGCGGTGCTCCCTCAGGAGGGCGGTGAGGCGGGCCGGGTCGGCGGCGCCGTTGAGCTCGGCGAGCAGCGCGTCGGGGCAGAGCTCGTAGTGGTCGCCCCACCAGCGGCCCGCCTTGTTGTCCCGGATCCGGTAGCCGCCGGGGACGCCCCGGGCCACGTAGCGACGTCCAGCCATGGACCGGACGGTAGACCGGGGGCCGGGCCGGGCGCCACCGGATTCAGAGCGGGGTGACGGCCTTGAGGATGAGCAGCAGGGCGACGGCGGCGTTGAGGGCGGAGAGGGCCGAGGCCGCGGTGCCGAGGGCGGCGACCAGGGCGGCGAGGCCGGCGGGGGTGCGGGCGGGGGGCCAGTTGCGGGCGGTCGGCACGGGGCCGAGGAGGGCCGCGACCCGGCGGGGGACCGGGCCGGGGGCGGGGCCGGGGGCGGCGAAGGCGGGGAACACCGTGTAGGCGGCGGGAGCCGTGCGCGCGGCGAGGGCGGCCCGGGCGACGGCCCGCGCGGTGACCCGGCGGTCGCCGACGGCCTGCGCGGACTCCTCGTCGGCCCAGCGCTCCGCGCTGTAGGCGACGGCCCGGTGGAGCGGCCGCAGGAACGGGTTGACGCAGCCGGCCAGCTGGGTGGCCAGCAGGTGGCGGTGGTGCCGGTGGGTGAGGTGGGCGCGTTCGTGGGCGAGCAGCGCGGCCCGCTCGTCCTCGGCCAGGCCGTCGAGCATGCCGGTGGAGACGACCACCCGCCCGGGCGAGCGGGGCGAGCCGGGCAGCGCGTAGGCGTACGGCGCCGGGTCGGGGAGCAGCGCGACGTCGGAGGCGGCGGGCAGGGCCCGGCCGAGGGCGCGCCGGGCGCGGGCGCGGATCCGCAGGTGCCGGACCAGGGTGCGGCCGACCGCGAGCAGGACGACGGCGAGGGCGAGCAGCGCCGCCGTGCCGACCGTCTCGTGGTAGGGCAGGGCGTCCCTGACCTCGGGGTCGGACCAGCTGTCGGGCAGCGGGTTGCCGGGGAGCTGCGCGGTGCCGACGACGCCGATCAGGCCGAGGCTGACCGCGCTGCACAGCGCCATCACGATGCTGAACCCGGTGAGCAGCCGGGCGGCGCCGCGCGGGTGGAGGTGCTGCTCGGTGAGACGGGCGATGGGCAGCGCCGTCAGCGGCAGGACGAGCGGGAGGAAGACGAAGAAACCCACGGTGAGGAGGTCAGCCTTCGCGGTCGGGGGCCGGGGCGATGGCGCTGTCGAGCAGGGTGCGCAGCAGTTCCTCGTCGTGCGGGAGCAGGGCGGTGACGAAGCTGGCGAGCACGGCGTCCCGGTCGGGTTCGCCGTCCAGGACGCGGCGCATCCGCAGGGCGGCGAGGCCGGCGGCGTCCGAGGAGGCCTGCCAGAGGTAGGAGCGGCCGGCGCGGGTCCGGCTGACCGCGCCCTTGGCGTGCAGCCGGGAGAGGATCGTCATCACGGTGGTGTAGGCGAGGTCGCCGTCGAGGCGTTCCTGGACCCAGCCGGCGGTGGCGGGGCCGGGTGCGTGCTGGAGCACCGCCAGTACCTGGGCCTCCAGTTCGCCCTGGCCGCGCCGCCGGGCCCGCGGGTCGCCGGTCACCGGGTCGCCGGCCACCGGGGCGTTGGTGTCCTCTGCGGTGTCCGCGGTGTCCTCTGCCATGCGGTCATCCTAACGAGCGGGCGTGGGGCCGGGAATCAGCGCTGTGGTTCGCGGACGTTCCGCTGTCGGTCGAGTGCGGCGATCCCGGGGTGGTGGAGGTCGAAGGCGGGCGATTCGGAGCGGATCCGGGGCAGGGTGGTGAAGTTGTGCCGGGGCGGCGGGCAGGAGGTGGCCCATTCCAGCGAGCGGCCGTAGCCCCACGGGTCGTCGACGGTGACCCGCCGCCCGTTCCGGGCGGTGTGCCAGACGTTGTACAGGAACGGCAGGGTGGAGATGCCGAGCAGGAAGGAGCCGATGCTGGAGACGGTGTTGAGGGTGGTGAAGCCGTCGGTGGCGAGGTAGTCGGCGTAGCGGCGGGGCATGCCTTCGGCGCCGAGCCAGTGCTGGACCAGGAAGGTGCTGTGGAAGCCGGTGAAGAGGGTCCAGAAGTGGATCCGTCCGAGCCGCTCGTCGAGCATCCGGCCGGTGAACTTGGGCCACCAGAAGTGGAAGCCGCCGAACATCGCGAAGACCACCGTCCCGAACACCACGTAGTGGAAGTGCGCGACGACGAAGTACGAGTCGGAGACGTGGAAGTCGATCGGCGGTGCGGCCAGCAGCACCCCGGTGAGGCCGCCGAACAGGAAGGTGACCAGGAAGCCGACCGTCCACAGCATCGGGGCCTCGAAGCTGAGCGAGCCCCGCCACATGGTCCCGATCCAGTTGAAGAACTTCACCCCGGTGGGGACCGCGATCAGCATCGTCATGACCGCGAAGAACGGCAGCAGCACCTGTCCGGTGACGAACATGTGGTGCGCCCAGACGGTGATCGACAGGCCGGTGATGGCGATGGTCGCGGCGATCAGGCCGCTGTACCCGAAGACGGGTTTGCGGCTGAACACCGGGACGATCTCGGTGACGATGCCGAAGAACGGCAGCGCGATGACGTAGACCTCGGGGTGCCCGAAGAACCAGAACAGGTGCTGCCAGAGCAGTGCCCCGCCGTTGGCCGCGTCGAAGGCGTGGGAGCCGAACCGCCGGTCGGACTCCAGGCAGAGCAGCGCGGCCGCCAGGACCGGGAAGGCGAAGAGCACCAGGACGGCGGTGAGCAGGGTGTTCCAGACGAAGATCGGCATCCGGAACATCGTCATCCCGGGGGCGCGGAAGCAAACGATCGTGGTGACGAAGTTGACCGAGCCGAGGATGGTGCCGAAGCCGGAGAAGGCCAGGCCCATGATCCACAGGTCCGCGCCGACGCCGGGGCTGTGCTCGGCGCTGTTGAGCGGCGCGTAGGCGAACCAGCCGAAGTCGGCCGCGCCGTCCGGGGTGAGGAAGCCGAGGACGGCGATCAGCGAGCCGAACAGGTAGAGCCAGTAGGCGAGCGCGTTCAGCCGGGGGAAGGCGACGTCGGGGGCGCCGAGCTGCAGCGGCATGATCCAGTTGGCGAACCCGGCGAACAGCGGGGTCGCGAACATCAGCAGCATGATCGTGCCGTGCATGGTGAAGAGCTGGTTGAACTGCTCGTTGGAGAGCAGTTGCAGGCCGGGGCGGGCCAGCTCGATCCGCATCAGCATCGCCATCAGCCCGCCGAGCAGGAAGAACACGAAGGCGGTGGTGAGGTAGAGGGTGCCGATCCGTTTGTGGTCGGTGGTGGTCAGCCAGCCGACCAGGGCCCGGCCGCGCCGACGGCGGGCGGCGGCGCGGCGCCGTTCCGTCCGCGGGGAGCGCGAACGGCGTGGGGGCTGCTCCACGGGGTCCTTCGGCAGAAGAGTCACGTGCCGCGCCTTCCGGGTCCGGGGCAGGGGTCGGACCAGCAGTACCGGTCGGCCGGCCGGGGCGGCCGGGGGCGCGCGGGGCGGGTCACCCGAACAGGTGCGGTCCGGTTGCCACGCCGCGGGCGGGGTCGGACGGTCGAAGTCCGTACCTCTCTCCGCACACCTGTCCGGGGTGCCTGTCGGACCCCGGCGTCCGGTTCTGGAGGAATCCATGAGCAGCAGCACGTCTCCCCCGCCTCCCGACCAGCCGCCGCCCTGGCGCTCCGGCTCGGACCGACCGCCGCCGGCCTCGCACGGCGGGTTCCGCGAGTGGGCGCCCGGCTTCGTGGTGTTCGCGGGTGTCCTGATGCTGATCAACGGCATCATGGAGGTCCTCCGGGGCATCATGGCGGTCCACGACGACGAGGTCTTCCTGACCACCGACCGCTACGTCTTCCGGTTCGACCTCACCGGCTGGGGCTGGATCCACATCGTGGTCGGCGCGCTGGTGGCGCTGGTCGGCGCGTTCCTCCTCAAGGGCGCCTCCTGGGCCCGCTACGCCGGTATCGCCCTCACCGCGGTGAGCGCCGTCGACAGCTTCCTGGCGATGCCGTACTACCCGGGCTGGTCGATCGTGGTGATCGCGCTGGACGTCTTCATCATCTGGGCGTTGTGCGTCCACAAGCCCGGCGCCGCCGGGTACTGAGCCCGCCGGCGGGCCCGGGGGGGGGGGGGGGGGGGCCCGCCCCGGGGGGGGCCCCCCCCCCCCCCCCCCCCCCCCCCCCCGGGGGGGGGGGCGGGGGGCCGGCCCCCCCCCCCCCCCCCCCCCGCCC